>JAFGWZ010000058.1 GCA_016936905.1 Deltaproteobacteria bacterium
CTCGGATGTAACGAAGATCTCTAAGATTCAGACCGAAGGAGAGGTCCGTTTTGAGGGCCACCAGTTGTTTCGAAAGACGTGCGTCGTCGCCATGCCGGTAAAGCATCTCCCCCGGTTTCCCCGGTATGGTATGGGCAACGGCGAGAATATCTTCCAGATTTCCGATTTCATTGAGGAACTTTGCCGCCCTTTTAGGCCCCACGCCGGCGACGCCGGAAATATTATTCGTGGTATCACCCGAAAGTGCTAGAAAATCTTCAAACTGCTCGGGATAAACGCCGTATCGTTCCTTCACGTACTCTGCATCCAGGTCTTTCCTGTTGAAGTGATCACGGACGATGATACGTTTCGACAGGAGCTGAAAAAAGACCTTGTCTGTCGAAAGAATAATGACATTCCCCCCGTTCTCCGCCGTTTTGTGTGCAAGTGTGCCGATAATATCATCAGCTTCCATAGATGAAAACTCCAATGATGAAACGCCGCATTCGGAAAAGGCGGCCTTGAACTGCGGCAGAGACGCGTACAGTGTTTCGGGCATCGATTCCCGTCCGGCCTTGTAATCGGGGAAGAGTTCATGACGCCACCCTTTTCCCTGACTGTCGAAAATAGAAACGGCATGGGTCGGTCCACATTCCCGGAGCGCCCGCTCAAGTGACTGAATGCTCGCCGTCAGGGCGCTTTCCGTTCGCGCCACTCCGTCCTCACCCGGCTGAGCCGCATAGACACGGCGGATAAGATTGAGTGCATCAATGAGAAGTAATCTGATATGCATCGCTTTTTTCCGTCTGATAATGATTAACGGTAATACTATACTGGAATAAAAGCAAAATTAAAAGGGCCAGCCGTTGAGAAAGTCGGGCGGCACCTCTCTGATGCTGTCATTGAACTGAACAGCGAGCACAATCCCCGGTGCTTGCGGCGGGGTTCGCGAGCGAAAAACATTTTCCTTAATCCCCACAATCGGGATAAGAGAGTTAACGAATTTATATTCAGCCGGAAAACACAGAAAATAAATTCTACCATACTAAACAATCGGAGATTCCCCGCAACTTGTCGGAGTTATACGGGATTGCGGGGAGCTTTAGTTTTGCCCCATCTTATTACAATATTTACCTTGACCCTTTGCCGCGCGCGACGTATAATTTTTCAACTTCAAATGGGTTCTCAACCGGTTCTCAATCGCAGAATAGATTGAGCATTTCGCATGGACGCTTGTCTCGGCAGTTCGCTTCATGGCGAATAAAAGGTTTCCGATTTTATATTGAAAAACGACCTGTTATCAGGGCGTTGCATATGAAGTTCGCAAAGGACTGGTTCTCTTGTGCATTCAGTTCTCGGAACGTAACAGTGGTATCTCACTATTTGTCGTCATCCATTTCTTGGAAGGCGTAATGTTTGCGGAAAATATTACGGGAGGGGTGCAAAGATGTTGATAAGTGCGTCGATGACAAAGGAGATCATGTTAACCGTGGCGAATAAGCCCGGCATGCTGAATACGATAGTGGCATTCCTTGCAAATCGGGGTATCAACATCGAGGGAGTCGTCGGCCTGGGCATGAAAGATAAGAATACGGCAATAACTCTGATGGTTGTCGATGATACCCGTCGGGCAATGGATGCCCTGAAAGATGGAAATATCGGCTACGCGGCGGAACGCGACGCTATTATGCTGGAGATTCGAAACAGGCCGGGAGCGCTCTTATCCATAACGAAGATACTGGCCCAGATAGGGATCAATATCGACCATATTTACGCAACCAAGAGCAGCGTTGACGCGCCGGCACGTGTTATTCTTTCAACAAACGATAATGAACGGACCTACGTGGCACTGAAAAGGGCAGTATCGGTAGATGAGGGGTAATAATGGTCCTCGCTGTAAAAGGGTGTCAGTTTCGAACAGTAATTCCCTGTGTTTCCGCGACTCACTCCCGCCAATTCACAGAAAGAGGCCAGACGGTAGTGCCTCAATCCCCTTTCTCTGCCCCCTCTATCGTCTCTAATTCTTTGTGAAGCCTTTCCTTCTCTTCCTTGAGTTTCAGCTCCTCTTTTTCTATCTTCTCTATCCTGTTCTGTATCCGCTCCCTCTTTTTTCGCCACTTCTCTTCCTGTTGAAACCATTTCTGTTCACGCTTTTCCCGTTTTTCGAGGAGTTCTTCTTGCGCACCTTCCTTTTGTTCAAGCGTTCTCTCCAGGCTTTTATCCTGGGTCTCGCTCCTTTTTTTCCATCCGGCAGGGTCCGTTCCTTCCCCTTTTTTGGCCAGATGAAGCCCTTCAGTATCCGGATTCATTTTCAGCACCGGGGCATCCTCGCTTGATTGAAAAGCAGCAGGGGCCTCAGCAGCCAAAGGCAGCAGGATCCAAAGGCATAGAACCATCATGAAAACACCAACCTTTTTCATCTCCTTCACCTCCATGTTTTTTTGATTATGGTCATTCCTTCCAGGGTGTTTGACGGGCATGAGCGGATTGCACCGGTACAAGAATCATTTGCCCCGCCGCAGGGAGCGAGCAACATGTCTTCGCCACATTAGCTACAGGTGAATTCCCGGTGCCGATTCGCGTTGCCGGAGAAGTGGAACAAGGAAGCGGAGTGATATAGTTATAGTTCCGTCTGCCACCCCTTTCCCTGAAAATATGCACCCACCTTCACCGATTTAAGGAAGGTCGATCGCAGCATATCGCTCATCAGGGCCTTCCTGACAGGCGAAAGTCTGAAAAACGCTCCGAGAAAGGCTCTCATGAAGCGGTGGGAAATACTGACCGGATCGTCAAAGAGCTGGTTCTGGACCGTTCCTCTCTCGAGCGACTGGAGGATGATCCTCTCGAAAGTCGTCTCCGGGTGAATGACCCGCTGTTTCCTCTTCGTTAGATGAACCCCCTCGAATTTACAGCTGAGAGCGCAGACGCCGCAGCCGAGACAGATGCCGGTATCGATGACGGGTTGTTTCTTCTTCTTCGTTTCAGGGTTCTCAAGCGGCACCATTTCGATGGCGTTGATGGGACAGGCCTTCTCGCAAAGACCGCAGCCGTTGCAGTTTTCGTCATCGACTTCGGCGATGAAACTCGAGGTCACTACCGTGTTGGGAAAACCGAATGTGCTGATTCCCTGGAGCGTGGCGCAACAGCACTTGCAGCACTGGCAGATGAACATGATTCTGTGCCGAACGTTGTCTGCATTGAGGACGAGGCCGTGTTCCTTTGAAAGCTCAAGCGTTTCAAGCATCTCCTCCTTGGAGACCTCCCGGCCGAGATTGTGTCTGATAATATAGTTCGCCGCCATCCCGAAGGACGTGCAGCTCTCAAGGGGAACATCGCACTCCTTTGTGCCGAGATGGTACCCTTTGTGGCGGCAGGAGCAGAGACTAACGGCGTACCTGTCGGCCTCCTCCACGAGGGCCGCCGCCTTTTCGTAGTCGAGAACCTCCACATATTCCTCGGGTCTTATGGCATCGCCGTGCGGGAGCGAGCGCATGATGGAAACCTGTTCGCCCTGCTCCAGGTTTTTCGCGTAGAAGGAATCGTCTCCCTGCATGTAGTCGTGCATCAGGTGGGCAAACATCTTGGCATCGTGACCGGCATCAGTCCTCATCATCGTGAATTCGAAGATTCCCACGACCATGGGGGAGGGCATGTAGTGATATTCGCCCTTCGACCATATATCGAGGACGAGCCCCTTCGACGTCAGGCTCTCGAGAATGTGCTGCAGTTTTGTCCTGTCGTATCCCGTTGCCCTGGCGACCCGTTCCAGGTTTGCGAGGCCATAGGGCATCTTGATAACCACGTCCGCTTCCTCTTCGGAATAGAGTTCCCTCAGAATGGCATAGAATCGCTCGTTTTGAGGCGCGCGCATCATCAAACCGTCAATCTTCTCACCGAGATCCCGATACAGTTCCTTCCCCGATAGATGCCCCATCGTGTTTCCCCCCCCTTGATTCTCTACTCTTCCGTTTCCGTTCGGGAAAAACAATACTATGACCGTCTCAAAAATAACAGTGAAAAGTATGTGTCATATGATCTCGCGCGGACGATTATTGTTCCATTTTGGGCCTGTACATTGGTATACTGGAATGCCTGCAAAAACTGCCGGGGGAGATATCATGAAAAAAGCAATCCTTATAACGGTTATGCTTAGTATGCTCATCCCCTGTCGATTGGTCGCGTACGACGGGGGACTCGGAAGCGGTCTCGAAACGGGGTTTTTGTACCTTCAGCGCAGCGATAATTTGAGCACGGGGAGCGACGCCCGGATCGGCAGTCTCGGCGAAGAAGCCGAGACCGAATCATCCATCGTCCCTGTTGTCCTCTTCAATATGAGTGCGGGTCTGGGAGGGGGACGGGGGGTCTATCTGAAGAGTGATACCGGCGAGGGAGAAGAGCTCGGGTTGAGTCTGGGAACGGTCATCCCGCTCGGGGAGAGGGAAAATATCCTCGATCTCTCGGTGATATATGTTCCCTTTCAGGAGGCCTGGAAGAATCCCTACCAGACGGGCAGTTCACGTCAGGAAACGGATGTGACAAAATACGGCGGAAAGGCGGCGCTGGGCGCCATCGCAGGCACACCGCTCGGCGTCAGTTTCAAGGTTGCCAGCGTCGATGTTGAGGATGATGAAATAGGGAAACTCGATAAATCACTCGCGAGAGACGGGATCATCTACGAGGCATCAGCCGATTATCGAATGGATGTGACGCGGGACTTCAGTGTGATACCCTCGCTCACCTACGAGCGGGGCGACTTTGACGGTGCCAGCAATTCCTATGACGGCTATGGAGCGGCGTTACTTTTGATGTACCGCTCACCGCCCTTTCTGATGGTGCCGGTTTTTGCCTACTCCTTCGATCAGTATGACGAATCCCACCCGCTTTTCGGGAAAAAACGGGAAGACAGTCGTTTTGCCATGTTTCTGACGGCGCAGATATCGGGCCTTTTCGGATCGCCGGCCCTCTACCTCAAGGTCATAACGGGATACGTTTCCACCGATTCCAACATCGATTTCTGTGACTCTGACGGGACCTTTGCCGGTATGACGGTGGGATACCGTTTCTGAACTGAACAGCGAGCGCATTCCCCGCTACTTGCGGCGGGGTTAGCGAGCGAATAAAAATAAATATTTTCCTTAACAGTCGGAGCTTCCCCGCAACTTGTTGCGGGGAGATCCAACGATCCGAGACTGCAAGGATATTCCGCGCGGCCATCCGTCGGATAATTTCTCGGCGAGAAACTTCCACGCTGTGGAAAAATATTCCAGACATCTCCTGCGAATAGCCTCAACTGCGGCGAACGATCCCCCCTCAGGTCCTAATAGGGATCGACCTTCAGAAACGCATAGGGGGCAAAGTCCATCTGGTCCACCTCGGCGACCGTTGCCCCTTTTCGCATCGAATTATTCCCCTTTGTATAGAGTGCCCCCAGAACCCGCACAATCTCCACCTCCGCCCAGGGATCGTGGTCGGAAGGCCGGAGCGTGATCTCGGCCGAGCCCATCTCCATCACCGTGTGGTGAAACTCCACCTCTTCCCTGATGAGGCGGGGATTGTAGTCGAATCCGAGCCCTTCCGGTGACGGAAAGTACTTGTAATTGAAGACGGTCCGAACGGGATTGTCATCCATCCCGAAGGCCTCGAGAAGAATCTCTGCCGCGTCAACGGTATTGAGCGTGCCGTCGAGATTCACCGACATTTCGAGGAATCTCACACCGTGACGTTCTATGAAGCCCTTCATGATCGTTCCTTCGCGTCCCAGTTCGATGATGGCCATTTTCTTGGGATATCCGAAGACCTCGCGGCCGCCGATCATGGCCATGTCGTTATTGACGGGCATGGCGAGACAATAGGTCCCCTCCTCGCCGTTGAATTCGGCCATGAGAAAGAGCGCTCCTTCCTGATAAGCAACACTGAAATTCGTTTCGGGATAGTTCGCAAGAAAGGCGGCAGCCAGTGGTCGTTTGGCCGGTTTCAGCGGTGGGGGAAGGAGGCGTGCAACGATCTCGGGCTTGGTCTCCCACACCACGGTGAGCATTTCGGCATTAAAAAAATCAAAGGTTTCCAGAAGAAGCTTTTCCAATTCTTCCGAAGACTTTACAAAACCCATAAAGCACCTCCATTTTCATCCGGCAGAACCGGATTTCTCTTCGAGAATTATAATTCTTCCCGGTGAAAGGAGCCAGTGATTTTTGACGTTGCGGATTTTCGCTTGACAAAGGGAGGGCGAATGGGTGAGAGAGGGGCAGCAAAAATGGAGGAAGCGTGGTGAAAACGTTCGAAAGCAGACTGGTGCCGATCCTGCGACAGGGAGTGACCGTCGTCCAAATGGTATTATTCAAACGGCTCAAAGAGTACCTGGGCGAAAAGCACCCCGAAAGGGAAGCGACCTTCATCACCATGCTCACCGGAGCCGTCGTCAACGATATCTTCGGCACCCCCAATGAGAAGAAACTCTTCCTCTCATTTGTAAAAGAAAACGGGGCATTGATAGAGGAAACCCTGAAAGATATTCCGCTGAAACTCGTCGATATGATGGTGCCCCTCACCGATGCGCTCAGGGTCCAGGTCCTCTGCGATCATCAGGAGGGGATCGACAGCTTTCACATCCTCACCCATGCAAATGAATTGAAGATTCTCCTTGTGCCAAGGGAAATCCCCATGCCGTCGCGCTTCATCACGCTCGTTCGCGAGTTGGGAAACAAACACGCTATATTAATGCCCCCGGAAATCAGGCAGCTCGACAGCTGAGATTTTTTAATCCCAAACTGCTTTTTCCGACAATTACCCTGTCGTCCCGTCGGAATTTCTTTGACATTGCAGGAGCATCCCCTATATACTGGCAGCACAAGAAAATGAGGTCTCATAAGATCAAAAGATGTCGGCCTTTCTGTATCGTAAGGATAATTAGGGGACATATCGTGCCCGTTTGAAACATATATTATTCTTAACGCTCAACTCATACTGCTCCTGCTATTTCTGCAGTTCACCTGCGACACCAGAGAAGATTGCTCACTAAATGTGGTTGGTACTGTGTGTCTCTCATTTCTACATGTCTTAACCAAAAATAAAACTATTACTGTTTTAAAAGGAGGTAAGGCACATGAAGAAACCCTTGGTGAGCATCATAGTAATAGTCATTGTCATTGTCGGGGTCGCGCTTATTTACTATGCAACGCGACCGCCTGAAGTCGTTCCTACCATCAAAATCGGAGTGATCGGCCCGATGCAGTACGTGCAAGGCATAGGTCACTGGAACGGGGCGACCATGGCCGCCGATGAAATCAACGCCGCAGGCGGCATCCAGGTCGGCGAAAAGAAAATGAACATCGAGCTAGTCCAGGCGGATTCCAACGAATTCATCAACATCACCGATGCCACCAATGCCATGGAACGGCTCATCACGAACGACAAGGTGGACTTCATCGTTGGCGGGTTCCGGACAGAGGCGGTTCTGCCCATGCAGGACATTGCCATGGAAAACAAGAAGATATTCATCGGTGTGGGGGCTGCTCATAATGAGCTCTGCCTGCGGGTGGCGAAAGACTACGATACCTACAAATATTTTTTCCGGGGCTCTCCCTTCAATTCTTCTTTCCTCGGCAGAACGAGCTTCATCCATTTGGGCACTGTCGCAGCTATCATGAAAATGACCCTGAACATACCGAAAATAAAGGTTGCTATTGCTGCGGAAAAGGCCATGTGGACTGAGCCCATGATCGAAGCGGCCGAGGGTGTCATCCCCAAGATGGGCATGGAATTGGTAGGCGTATGGCGGCCCTCCCCGATAGCGACCGATGTGACCGCCGAACTCTCAGCAATCCAGCGTTCAGGGGCCCATATTATTTTCACGGTCTTTTCCTCATCGGTCGGGATTCCCTTTGCGAGACAGGCGGGCGAACTCAAGATTCCCGCCGTCCAGGTCGGCATAAATGTGGAAGCCCAGAAAGATGGCTTCTCGCAGGCCACGCAGGAGATGGGCAATTATGTGGCGACCCTGAATACCTATTGTCGCAGTGTCGAGTACAATGAACTGACAAAACCCTTTGTTGACGGCTATGTCGAAAGATTCGGCGAAACACCGACCTACACTGCCGATACATACACTGCTATAAAATATGCCCTCGCGCCGACCATTGAGAAGGCCGGGACCCTCGATGCGGATGCTTTGGTAGCCATATTGGAAAATGCGTCATATATGGTGCCGTCGGGCAAGGTGGAGTACCTGAAGGATGCCGAAGGCAATCACCTGCATGAGCTGAGATGGGGTCCGGGGTATCTGACAAGCCTGGGCGTTCAGTGGCAGGATGGTGAGCTGAAGAGCTTCTGGCCCAACAAGTGGAAGGCAGTCCCGGAGGCACCCGAAGTGACCTATAAAGGGATCGTTCCCTATAAAATACCGCCCTGGGTTGTGGATGCGTATAAGCAATAAGTGATATTCAACAATCGGCGCCATCCGCCCTTTGTCCTGGATGACAGGAGGGGCGGGTTGCGCCCATTTGCTGAGGACATATGGCTCTGGACATCATTATCAGCGGTCTCATAAGCGGGAGCGTTTACGCCCTGCTCGCCATAGGGTTTTCTCTCATCTTCGGCGTGGCCCGCATCGTGAACATCGCGCATACCGCCTTCTACATGGTAGCCGGCTACTGCATCTATTTTGCCACCCACGAAATGGGATTCCATCCCCTCTGGGGCATGGTTGCCGCCGTTATTCTCGTCACCTTGCTCGGCATGGTTGCCTATAAATTTCTTATAAATCCTATCCGGGAGCATGAGGGTGCCGTACTGATCGCAACCATAGCCCTCGCCATGGCTCTTCAGGAAATCATGACCCTTATATTTACGGGCACCTATTTGAGCGTGCCGTCGCTGATCAAGGGGTATTTCCTGATCCTGGACGTCAAGGTCTTTTATCAGCAGCTTTTGACCTTCTTTGCGGCCCTGATCGCTCTGGGGGTGCTCTGGGCCCTTCTCATGAAAACCAGGCTTGGATTGGCAATCCGTTCCACAGCGCAGGACAGGGAAGTGGCCAACCTCATGGGAATCAACGAGGCGCGGGTCGCCATGATAACCATGGGCATCTCCGTGGGACTCGCCTCGTTCACGGGGGCCATTGTGGTGCCGCTCACCATTCTTGATCCGCTCATGTGGATGCACCCGCTGATCATGATGATGGCCGTTGTCGTCCTGGGCGGACTCGGAAGTCTCAAGGGGAGTTTTATAGGGGCATATATACTGGGCTTCGCAGAGGCAATTGTGGTCTTTGCAATCCCGGCGGGTGCCTTTCTAAAGGGCTCGGTTGCCCTCTCCATCATGATTCTCGTATTGATCATCAGGCCGGAAGGCCTCTTTGGCGTAACCTTTGAGGAAGAACGATAGCCATGGACCTTATTCGATTTTACGTCAGAAAGCTCTTTACCGTACTGAAAAATGAAGTCATTGTGCTCCCTTCACGGGTCGTTGTCGTCGTCTTTTTTCTCTTCCTGCTCCTCCTGCCAGTGTTCACCAACAATCAATACACGCTTCGCATCTTCACGCTCACCTGTATTTTTGCCATACTGGCCGCGAGCTGGGACCTGCTTTCCGGTTTTACCGGCCAGATCAATTTCGGACATGCCCTTTTCTTTGGAGTGGGTGCCTATGCGGCGGCCATGAGCAATCTGCATGTCCATCTTCCCCCCTGGGCCAGCATCCCGCTTGGCGGACTTGTTGCGGTTCTGGCAGGTCTTATCATAGGGATTCCCTGTCTCAGGCTCAGGGGAACCTATCTGGCCCTGACGACGCTTGCCTTTCCCATCATACTCATGGGCTTCGTCTTTGCCTTTCCCGATCTGACCGGCGGTGAGCTTGGTATTTCGGGCATTGAGCGGATTGCCCGGTCGCGCGTTACCAATTACTACATCGTCGCCGGTCTCATGTTCGGCCTCTGCACAATCATGTGGAAGATAACCGACTCCAATACAGGCATCATCTTTCATGCCATACGGGAGGACGAACTGGCTGTCAGGGCTTCGGGCGTCAACACGACACGCTACAAACTGCTGGCATTTTGCCTGAGCGGGTTTTTTGCCGGTATTGCGGGGGGACTCTATGCCCACTTCATGCGGATCGCCGGTCCTTCAACCCTCGAGGTCAGCATGTCCTTTCTGGTGGTCATCTGGGCCGTGTTCGGCGGTGTTGCGACAATCTATGGCCCTGTGGGTGCGGTATTTATCCTCTTTCCACTGCTGGAATTCCTGCGCTTCTGGCAGGAGTATCGGACCCTGATGTTCGCATGCGTGCTGATTGTAATTCTTCTGTATATGCCTGACGGGCTTTTTCCCTGGCTGCGGGACAAAATAGAAACGGAGTGTCCCCGGTGTAAGATCAGAAATATCGCCACCCGCACCGTATGCCGCGTCTGTTCGGCGTCCTTGGAATGACGGCATTTCGTGCTCGAAAGGGGGAATAAAAAGAGACCCTTCGAATACATCGCCTCCTACGCGTGGGACGCGAAAAAGAGTAAAAACACTGTGAGGACAAACCATGAATGCGAAAGACGCCTATCTTTCCAAGCCCTGGCTGAAGCACTATCCCGGGGAAGTATCCCCGACTGTCGATGTTCCCGCTCAATCGATACCCGATATCTTTGACGAGGTGGCGGAAAAATTCGGGAATAAGTCGGCAATGATCTTCTACGGGAAAAAGATCAGTTACACGAAACTGAAGGAACTGATAGATCGGTTTGCCACGGCACTGGTCGACCTGGGCGTCAAGAAGGATGACACCGTCGCCCTCTATCTCCTGAACTGCCCGCAGTTTATCATTGCCTATTTCGCGGCCCTGAAGATAGGTGCGAAAGTAACCCCGATAAGCCCCGTTTATACCAGCCATGAGATACGTCATCAGATTCAGGACAGTGACGCGACGACGCTCGTCTGTCTGGACATCCTCTATGATAATGTGGAGAAAGCCGGTCTTGCCCTCACAAACGTTATCCTCACCAGTGTGGCCGAGTACCTGCCTGCGGTGAGACGGCTTCTGGGAAAGAGTGCCGTCGGAAAGATCTATTCGGAAATGCAGGTCCCTGCTTCCGCACACAGAGATAAGAAGGGTCTCCTTCACTTTCAGGACCTCATCAGGCAATATCCTCCCCAGCCTCCCCGGGTATCCATTGAACCGGAGCGTGACATTGCGGCCCTCCCCTATACGGGCGGTACCACGGGGCTTCCAAAGGCGGCCATTCTTACACACTCCAATATGGTCGCCATGCAGGCGCAGATACGGACATTCTGGCCCTTTTTTGAAGAGGGGAACGAACTGGTCATGGCCTTTCTGCCCTTTTTCCACATCTACGGTCAGGTTGTCGTGATGCTCGCCAGCCTTGTACAGGGCTTTACCATGGTCCTTTTTACCACGCCGGACATCGATGACATCCTGTCCGCTATGGAACGATACCAGGCATCGGGGTTTTACGGCGTACCCACTATGTTTGAGTATCTTAAGGAATATGAAAAAACGGACCGGGTCAACTGGAAGCGCCTCAAACTGATCGCCTGCGGCGCCGATACCCTTCATGAATCGACCATTGAAGCATGGGAAAAACGGACGGAATCGCAGATCTTCGAGGGGTACGGGATGACCGAAACCACCGGCGTGAGCCACAGCAGCCCTTATCAAAGACCGAAACGGGGGTCCTTCGGAGTACCCCTGCCCGGCATGAAGGCCGCCATCATCGAACATGAGGGGACGGATTTTATGCCCCTCGGTGAGGTCGGGGAAATGATCCTGAACGGGCCGAACATCATGCAGGGCTACTGGAAGCGGGAGGAGGAAACCGGCGAATCACTGATTGATATAGACGGTGAGAAATGGCTGAGGACGGGTGACCTCGTCAAGATGGATGAAGACGGGTATTTTTTCTTCTTTGACCGCAAGCGGGATCTCATTAAATACAAGGGATACTCAGTGTTTGCCAGGCATGTGGAAGAAGTGCTGTACCAGCATCCCCAGATCAAGGCTGCCGGCGTTGTGGGGGTACCCGACCCACGGGTGGGGAACATCATCAAGGCATACGTTATTCTGGAAAGTGAGGCACGGGGCAAGATTTCGGAAGAGGAGGTCAAGGCCTTTTGCAAAGAGAATCTTGCTGACTACAAGGTGCCCAAAATTATAGAATTCAGGGGTGAGCTCCCGAAGACGGACGTGGGAAAGGTCTCGCGCAGGGAGTTGAGGGAAGAGGCCGAGGAAAGCTGATATGGGCGAAGCATTTCTGGAAGTCATGGGACTGAACAAGCAGTTCGGAGGATTGAAAGCGGTTAATGACGTCAATTTCTCCGTTGCCCGTGAAGAGATCCTGGGTCTGATCGGTCCCAACGGCGCCGGAAAGACGACGCTTGTCCGGTTGATCACCGGCATCCTGAAGGCGGACTCGGGGAGCATCCTCTTTAAGAAAAGGGAAATTACCGGTAAAAAGACCTGGGATATTGTCAACCGGGGCATTGCCTGTACCTTTCAGAACATGAGACCCTTCCGGCGGCTCCCCATCATAGCCAATGTCATGGTGTCCTGTCTTTCCCCGCGTGCCATGAAACGGGGGGAATGGGTCAAGAGGATCGAGGCCAAGGCCATGGATGCACTTGAGTTTGCCGGCATCTCTGACATGGCTCTCGAAGACGCCTCTACGCTTTCGCAGGGTGATCTGAAGCGGCTCGAAGTGGCGCGGGCCATTGCCACCGAGCCCGAACTGCTCATACTGGACGAACCGTTCGGGGGGCTCAGTCCGGCGGAAACGGAACTCATGGCCAAATCGATCCACCGTCTGCACAAGGGCGGGCGTTTCGGAAGGCTTCACAGCGAGGGGCCGGCCATGATCATCATCGAGCACAAGCTCCAGCAGTTGATGAAGATTGCCGACCGTATCATCGTGCTCAACTTCGGGACCATCATAGCCGATGGGACGCCCGTAGAGATTGTGAATAATTCAAAGGTCATAGAGGCCTATCTTGGCGAGGGGGAAATCTGAGGGTGCTGCTCGAAGTCCGGAATCTGACAGTCTGTTATGACAGGGCCATGGTCATCAACGACCTGAGTATGGGTGTGGAAACAGGTGAGCTGGTAAGCCTCGTCGGGCCGAACGGGGCCGGAAAATCCACCCTGTTAAGGGCGATAACGGGTCTGGTGGCGCGGGAGAAGGAAATTACGAGCAGGTCGACAAGCGGGGACATTACCATTGAGGGAACGGTGACCTTCGATGGTGAGAGAATAGACAAGATGCCCGCCTATGATATCGTTAAACGCGGCCTGATTCACTGCCCGGAAAGAAGACGGCCCTTTAAGGAAATGACCGTCATCGATAATCTCATGGCCGGTGCCTATCTCCTCCATAAAAAGGATGAGATCGCCGACAACCGCGACAAGGTGTATCAACTGTTTCCCGTGCTTCAAAGCCGGTCGGGTCAGATCTCGGGAACACTGTCCGGCGGTGAGCAGCAGATGCTCGCCATTGGAAGAGCACTGATGTCCAACCCCAAACTGCTCTGCATTGATGAGCCCTCCACCGGACTGGCCCCCATGTTACGGGCGGAAGTCTTTGAAAGAATCGCCGAGGTTCGCAATCTGGGAATCACCGTCCTTCTCGTTGAACAGGAGGTGAGCACAGTCTTCAAAATGGCCTCGCGAAACTATGTACTTTCATCGGGGAAAATCATTGCCGAAGGGGCGGGCGATCAGCTGCTCCAGGATGAAGTCATACGGAAAACCTACCTTGGCCTCTAATGTCATTTCCCCCTGCCCCTTGTCCTTTCATGCATGCTTCGCCTACCAAATCAACAGAATCGTTTAGCGTAAAAATTGTCGATTACCATTTGAAAGACTCAATAAAAAAAGGCAGGACCATTTCTAGCCCTGCCCCACGATAATGAAACTTATACCTTCTCAAACTTGAAAAGTGTTTACTGGTTGGATGACTTTGCGAAAACGTAGCGAAACGGTATCGCGATTAAATCTCCAATTATAAAAGTTATAAAGATTATCACCATAGATATCGCATAACTGGGAAAACGTGCAGTAACCAACAAGGGAATAAGAACACCGACAAACCATACTAACTTATAGCAAAGTTGCATCAAGAGTACGGGCACAAATTTGAGAGGAGATCGCAGACCCAGTATAGACAGCAGTCCGAATGCCACGTAAACGCTGCCAATAATCCCAAACGCTGTTGGTTCCTCAACTGGCCATGGAAACTTTGTTTTTATCACCTCGGGCACAACAAGTATTCCCAGTCCAAGAAATCCCGATAAAACAATAGTGTAAATATACATTCCTTTGAGCCAACCCCATCGAATCTTGGTATTTCCAGACATTACCCCACCTCCTTTCTAAAATAGTTTGCATTACTATTAGTTGCTGCACATAATCATAAACCGTTTAAAAACAAAAAACCCCGCTACCTTTCAAGTAACGGGGTTTCCGCAATCAGTCCATAACGCCCTCATATATGAATGAAAGGTTTAGGATTATTACTTCAATTACCCTTTGTGTCTACTGCATATAATCATGATTTTCTTTAGAAATCAACTATGAACATTAAATAGTCCTGCTAACCGGTTTCAGGAAGGATACGATATCGCGTGAATAATAAGTATTCGTTTTTTGGAAATATTTGCAATTGCGTGGACTTTGTTTTTACGGTAAAAAACAAAATCTGTTAAACTTTTAATGCCGGGTACGCTGCGGAATGATAGTAAAGCGCATATGAAACGTTCAGGAAGTATACACATTGGTACGTCCGGATGGCATTATGCTCACTGGAAAGGGCCTTTCTATCCGGAAACCATTTCCGCTGAAGAAATGCTTTCTTACTACACCGGTCAATTTAATACTGTGGAAATCAATACCTCCTTCTACCAACTTCCCCAAAAATCAACTCTTGAGCTGTGGAAAAAGACCGTACCCTCTGACTTCATCTTCGCTCTCAAGGGGAGTCGCTATATCACTCACATGAAAAAACTGAAGGATCCATCAAGGGGGGTGCCCCCGTTGCTTGATGCAGCGGGCGTTCTGGGAGAAAAACTGGGGCCTCTTCTCTTTCAACTTCCCCCGCGATGGCGCATCAATTCTGAAAGACTGGATGCATTTTTGCAATTTCTCCCCGGCGATTTCCGGTATGTCTTTGAGTTCAGGGACCCCAGCTGGTTCTCCGATGATATTTATCAAATCCTGGCGAAACGGGGAGCTGCTTTCTGTATCTATCATCTGGAAGGGCGGCTCTCTCCCCGGGAGGTGACCACCGATTTTGTCTATGTCAGGCTTCACGGTCCTGCAGGTGCCTATCAGGGTCACTATGACGTGAAAACGCTCTCCGGCTGGGCGAGCGCTTTATCGACCTGGCAGAGTCAGGGTAAGGAGATATTCTGCTATTTTGATAACGACGAGGCCGGTTATGCGGTCCATGATGCGCTGAGACTCAAGGAAATGCTTTCGACGGATTAAAAAATGAATACCTTGCAGGATCTGCCTGAACGCTTCATCTTACCGCCGTGGAGAAAAACCATGATCGAAGCAGCCAGCAATGCAGGTAATCCTATTTAATCTAAGCTTTTCATAAGATGGGATTGATCCCCATAGTCCACTCGAACGTAGCAATAAAAACGCGTCCTGTTTACAGGAGCCCTTCCTCTTTCAGGCATACCGCGGTAACGTTATGGACAAATCCCACCAGTCTCGGGTAATTGGTAATTTTGTATGTTTTGAAAAGCGGAGATTCCTGCGTCAGAAATCGTGTCAGTGCGATGATACCGCTGTTCCGGCCGCATCGGTGATACGCCGACAGCACCTCGTCTCGCATGACTTGTAGACGATGAATATGAAAATCCAGGTACGTCAGAATCGTTTCCTTTCCCTCCTTGACGGCCCCATGGGCGGGAAGCAGCAGATCGACAATCTCCCGCGCCGCCAGGTCCCTCATCATCGTCAGGCTGTCGATGCAGTCTCTCACCGAGCCCGATACGAAGACAGGATTGCCGATCCAATCGGCATCGCTGATAAAGAGTGCTTTCTTTTCGGGCCAGAAGAGCGACAAGGAGCACTCGCTGTGGCCCGGAGTGGGGAAGATGAATTTATCATCCAGCGCCCAGCCTCTCAGTTCCAAGTCCCCGACCATGAAACTCTGTAAATCGCTCTCCTTAATCGGTTCCGGTTCCAGCGAGCCGTTCACCGGCAGCGACCAGGGTATGCCGCCGATATAACTTAACATCTTGCGCGCCAGGGAGGGAGAGAGGGCGTCAATCAGGGCAACCGGAGCGATCAGAAGATTATAGGGTACGGGGAACGATCGGTAAACATTATAGTATTCCCGGGTCTCTCGTATGACATTTTCCATGAAGGGAACGGGTTCGTTCTTGACCCGACCGTTTTCGAATCCTTTTTCGTGGACGTAGATATGGCGTTCGTCAGCTTCCAGCCGGTCGATGAGATAGAAGTTGTTGGCGTGATCCATATGGGAATGCCCGGCAATGATGACAGCCTTTTTCCACGGTGACCGCTCCCGTTTTCTTTTTTCGATATATGCTTCGATTCTCCTGGCGATTGTCCTGCCGCAGGAGGGATCGAAAATGATCACACTGTCCCCGTCCTCCAGAAAGTAGGAACTGCTGACAATCGGGTCCATGAGAAGATTGCGTGACAACTTTCCCCTGAAGACAATGATACCATCCTTGATCACCGTACTTTCTGCAGTCATGCCTGAATCCTCCCCCAATGCATATTGATTTCCAGGAAACGCACAAACCCCGGTATCGTTCGAGAAGCGGGGTTTCATTTATCATTCCAGAATCCCCCATGCGGTAATAACTTTTCGGAACTTCTCGTTAATTATCATTTGTTTCCGCTTCATTAAATCACTATTTTCATCGGAACGCTACAATGAAAATGACATCCGCTTGCCATCCGCTTGCCATCCGCTTTCAGGCAGGACCAGATACTCTGTTTTTTGGTACCGATCGGTAAATGGTATCATACTGTAAGGATAGTGCTTGACAATCTATTTTGATAATGTAACGTTTTTCCCCGCAGGGGAACGGCTGCTTTTATAAAATCACACCGAGGGACACTCTATGATAAAGACGGAATGGAAACCAGCGGCTGAGATTAAATACGCCCTGGGAAGTGCAGACACGGTCTCGATCATCAGTTGCGCGGCCTGCGCCAATTTATGCGATAACGGCGGCTCGTTGGGGATTCGCATCCTGAGAGATCTCCTGCGAAGATGGGATAAAGAGGTCGTGTTTTCCACCTGTGTTACTGCCTGCTGTTCGGAGGAAATCATGCGGCAGGCCCTCAGAACACATCGCCGCCCTCTTTCGAAGAGTGATGCCATGATAGTCCTGAGCTGCGCCTCGGGGATCAAATCGGCTTATCTTTGTGAGCCCGAGATTCCGGTGGTGGCGGTGCTCGATACGGTCGGTGTTACGCCGATAAGCCACCAGGATAATCCTATCGTCAATAGTCATTGCAGTACCTGTGATCACTGCGTCATTGCTTATACGGGAGGAATCTGCCCGGTAACCGAGTGCCCCGCCAAAAAGAAGTATGAACCCTGCAAGGATTTTCCCGAGCGGGGAACGCAATGCGCCCTGAACCCTCTTGTGGATTGTGTGTGGAAGGAGATTGAAAAGAGAGGGGAGCTTTCCGCCCTCAAAAAGTTGGAAGAGATTCACAAGACCGAAGAGGGAAAACGGCTGATCCCGGATATAAAAGGAACGGAATCGCCGCCCTTTCTGAGGAAGATAGCCGGCAGAATAGCTGCCAGCCCCGGCGTATTCGAGAAGATGATTCGCTTTATACACTAAGTATGGCCGGCAGAAGTGGCGACGTAATTCCGGTGTGACTGATGGCAGCGACCCGGGCGTGCCATAGAAATGAAAGGAAGATTCGACATGAGCAGTACATGGGATACCGATCCAAAAGACGACCGGTTTGATCCGCGGGACGGTGAGAAAACGATGAAGGCGGTTGTCACCGCCGGCAATGGCGGATACGACAAACTCCAGTGTCGCGTGGTAAGACTTCCGACGCTTGAGCCGGGCGAGGTTCTGCTGCACGTCCTCGCCGCCGGTGTCAACAACACTGAAATAAATACGCGCATCGGCTGGTACTCTTCCTCGGTAACCACGGGTACGGAGGATGCGGCAATCGTCGAGGAAAAGCAGGCAACCGCAAAGGCAGACGGAGGATGGAACGAGACAACACCATTCCCCTTTATCCAGGGCACAGATTGCTGCGGACGTATTGTTGCCGTTGCCCCCGGTGGGGACGAAAGCACCATCGGGTCTCGCGTCCTCGTGCGCGCCTGCATGCGAGAGACCGATTTTGATTCCATAGAAAATATCTGGATGGGCTCGGATTTCGACGGTGCCTTTGCCCAGTTTGTCAAAGTTTCTGCCGGGGAGGTGTTTCCCGTGAACTGCGACTGGAGCGATGCCGAGCTTGGTACGATTCCCTGCTCTTATGGAACCGCTGAAAACATGGTCCATCGTGCGAAGGTGTCTCAGGGTGAGCATGTCCTGGTTCCCGGAGCGTCCGGCGGTGTCGGCTCGGCCGTCGTGCAGCTCGTAAAGCGACGGGGGGCCACCGTGACGGCGATTGCGGCGAAGGCGAAGATGAAACAGGTTCTTTCCATTGGAGCGGATCGTGTCATCGATCGTGATGACGATGTCGTTGCCAGCCTCGGTGAAAAGTCTATGGATGTCGTTATCGACAATGTTGCGGGGCCGGCCTTTGGCGGCTTGCTGGAGGTACTGAAGCGAGGGGGACGATATGCGTCCTCCGGGGCGATCGGAGGGCCATTGGTAGCATTCGACATGCGCACCTTTTATCTGAAGGATCTGACGCTGATCGGCTGCACTGCCTGGGACGAGCCCGTGTTTCCGAACCTTATTTCGTACATCGAGCGAGGCGAGTTGCGGCCGCTTGTAGCGAAGATACTTCCGCTCGAGAAGATTGCAGATGCGCAAGCCGAGTTCATCGAGAAGAAACATGTCGGCAATTTCGTCTTGATTCCGCCGCCTTTAGACGATTGATGGATAAAATAGGGACAGCTGTTCCTATTAAGGAAGGGTGATTCGGTGTTAATATATAGCCAAGCGATATCCGAGATTATCGGCTGGCGTTTTTCCTGTCGTAATTATAACCCGAGACCAATCGGGCCAAGACTGAGAGATCAACTTTCGGAT
Organism: Deltaproteobacteria bacterium; assembly: GCA_016936905.1. Classification (GTDB taxonomy): domain Bacteria; phylum Desulfobacterota; class Syntrophia; order Syntrophales; family UBA6807; genus DSDU01. Next base: position 19,197 of record JAFGWZ010000058.1, read on the forward strand.
GTTCTGACTGTTTCATCAAAAGGCCCCCTCGGCACAAGGGTGCGGTTTGATCTGGTATCCGCCGGGGAAAATGACCTGACCGCATTGAGAGGGCTGGGAACATACGGTTTCATCAAGGGGGCTCGCGGCTTTATCATCGGCGCAGTTGACCGGGGCGAGAAGGATATGGAGGATTATGGCTATCTCTTGGAACGGGCCGTTCTTTTCGCGACGGATATCGGTCTCGGCACCTGCTGGCTGGGCGGCTCTTTCAGCAAAAGCAGTTTTTCCCGAAAGATTTCCCTCAAAAAGACGGAGATACTGCCGGCAGTGGTGGCTGTGGGATATGTTGCAGACAAACGCCGTTGGTTCGATTCCATTATTCGCTGGAGCGTGGGATCGGACAGCCGGCTTCCATGGACTAAACTCTTCTTTGACGGAACTTTCGGCACAGCATTGTCGGTCGATACGTGTGGTCAATTTGCCACACCGCTTGAAATGGTACGTCTTGGACCATCGGCGTCAAACAAACAACCCTGGCGAGTAATCAGAGATGGTACACAGTGGCATTTCTATCTACAGCGGACGAGCGGCTATGGTGAACGTAACAGGGCTCTCTTTAAGATGGCCGACATACAACGGATCGATATGGGTATAGCCATGTGTCACTTCGAACTCACCCTTCGGGAAATGGATTTGTCCGGGGAATGGGTGCTCGCAGAACCAGCTATGGAAAAACCTGACAAACTGACGGAATATATCGTCACCTGGCAACAAAAATAAATAGATTAAATAGGGAACTTAGAAAATAGTGTGGTGTCTCTTGATTTATGTCCAAACATGAGGGAAGAAGAGTACTATAAAACAAGGTAAGGAAGAGGTACGTAATGGACCAAACAATTCGAATCATGCCGTGTTTAGACATGCAGAACGGACGCGTCGTCAAGGGCGTCCACTTCGTGGACATACGAGACGCCGGTGATCCGGTTGAATGCGCGCGAGCCTATTGTGAGACCGGCGCAGACGAACTGGCACTTTTGGATATCACCGCAACGGTGGAAGGCAGAGCCACCATGCTTGACGTCGTCAAACGCGTCGCCGAGGTCACGACGGTACCTTTTACCGTGGGCGGTGGGATTTCCGATGTGAAATCGGCCGAACTGGTGCTAAGCGCGGGTGCAGATAAGGTGTCCGTCAGCAGCGCCGCCTTTCGGAAGCCTGAACTGGTCGCAGAAATGGTCAAAGCGCTGGGCGCCGAGAAGGTGACGGTGGCCATCGACGTGGATCAGAACAAGGCCATGCCTTCAGGCTATGAAGTCTTCATCGATGGGGGGCGGACAGCCACCGGTGCCGACGCGATCGAATGGGCAAAGCGTGTCGACGGATACGGTGTTCCGGTTATTCTGCCTACCAGCAAGGCGGGTGACGGGGTGCAGACCGGCTATGATCTGCCGGTGATCAGGGCGATCAGGGAAGCGGTCTCAGCCGACGTGGTGGCCTCCGGCGGCGCAGGAAAATTGGAGCATTTCTATGATGCCGTCCAGGCGGGCGCTACAGTCTTGCTCGCCGCGTCGGTGTTCCATGATGGGATCATTGGGATTGGCGCGTTGAAGGACTACCTCCGGGGCCGAGGCGTAACTATCCGCTGAAGCTTCCAGGGCATCCCATAAAGTTAGAATTTTTCGCGGAAATCCGGGAGTACTTATTAACGCCTCATTATCAAATAGGGTGCTTGGAAATCAGTGCGGTGCCGCTTGATTTGCCCCAATCCCGGCATAGATTTTTATAATCCCCTATCCCTCTAATCCTTAATCCTTTATTCGCTATCCCGCAGTTTTTGTTTCATTATCCCTGATACCTACAAATCATAATGCTATGAAATAACTCGCTATTAAGGGGACAATTCTTTTTCAGCATTTCATTGCTTTCGGGGGGATAGCGATTGATACGCGCCCAGTACAGTAACTGTTAACGAATCAATAACGACATCTAAAAAAAGGGCGCTGTTGTCCCTATTTAAGGATAAAAAACTTGACAGGCAGCAATTAAAAGATTAGTGATGTGGAAAGATACTACGAAACGTAATTTCGTAATGCGAAACGATACCGCCTCTCCATGATACTAAAAGCAACGACAAAGGGGAAAAAGCCGACCAATCTTGTGCAGACTATCGAGCGCATGGCTTTAATCCTTGAAATTCTCGGGAACTATCCCGATGGATTGAGCCTTGGAGAGCTATCCGATAAAGTTGAGCTCCCCAAAGGAACGGCCCACCGGTTGCTCACCTCCATGGCTTACTTTGATTTTATCCGCCAGGACCATGCCAGCAAGCATTATCACCTGGGATTTAAGCTGGCGGAACTCGGCAATATTCTTCTCAGTCATATTGATCTTCGCAAAGAAGCCCGACCGTATCTGATTAGTTTAAGTGAGGAAGTTCAGGAAACAGTTCATCTGGTAATACTGGATCAGGACAAGGCGCTGTATATCGACAAAGTGGATTTACATTCACGGCTGGGTTTGCAGATGGTTTCCAGGTTAGGTTCCAGAATTCCACTCCATTGCTCAGCAGTGGGGAAAGTTTTGTTGGCATATATGCCTGAAACGGCGGCCGAAACGATTATTCGAAACGGCAATCTCGACAGATTGACCGGTAACACTATCACGGATCCGACTGAATTGAAGCGACACTTAAAGACGATAAGAGAAAAGGGCTATGCTATTGATGATGAAGAAAATGAGGAGGGTGTCCGATGCATTGCCGCTCCGATTCGAAACTACATTGGGCAGGTAGTGGCGGCTATGAGTGTATCCGGGGCCACTACTCGAATTAGCATTGATAAGATTAATGATTCATTAAAATCCCGAGTGACTGAAACCGCAATGAGGATTTCGCACAAACTCGGATTCAGCATGAAGTAGAAAGGGTAACTGCGATGTGGGAAAAATTCAAAAAAGTCATTGGGCATCGCATCGTTCCGGTTGTTGCCATCCAGGAGGTCGAAAACGCGACCCCTCTGGCGGAGGCACTCATTGCCGGGGGACTGCCCTGCGCGGAGATTACCTTCAGAACGGCTGCCGCGGAAGCTGTGATCGAAAGCATGGCCGGAAGAGGTGATATGCTGGTGGGGGCCGGTACCGTGCTCAAAATTGAACAGGTTAAAATGGCCATTGACGCCGGCGCCTGTTTTATCGTGGCACCGGGATTTAACCCTACAGTGGTCGAATATTGTATAAAGCATGCCATTCCGGTAACACCCGGAGTAGCAACGCCTACCGACATTGAGAAAGCGATAGGATTCGGACTTGACATCGTGAAATTTTTCCCTGCCGAAGCATTTGGCGGCCTGAAGACCTTGCAGGCGATCAGCGCGCCTTATACCATGATGAAATTTATTCCCACTGGTGGCATCAACGCCGGGAATGTTGCCGAATATCTGCGTCATCCAAAAGTAGCGGCGGTTGGTGGCAGCTGGATGGTTAGTTCGTCACTGATTTCCGGTGGGCAGTTTGAAACCATCACCCGTCTCACGAAAGAAGCTGTCGCTTTAGCCGAAAAAAGCTGACGGTAGCAATAGCTTTGTGTTTCGAGCAACAAGAACATTATCAAGAGGAGATTTGAGCCATGCCTGTGCTCGATATTAAATCGGAAAAAACATGTGCCTTTGATTTGCTGTCCCTGGGAGAGGTGATGTTGCGACTCGATCCGGGTGAAGGGCGGATCCATACCGCACGCAGCTTTCGGGTGTGGGAGGGCGGGGGTGAATATAATGTAGCCCGCGGGTTGCGCAGATGCTTCGGCATGCGAACGGCAGTTGTAACCGCATTTGCAGACAACGCCGTTGGTCGTCTGGTTGAGGATTTTATTCTCCAGGGCGGCGTCGATACTTCCTTTGTTCAATGGGTCCCCTATGACGGGATCGGCCGGACAGTGCGCAACGGTCTTAATTTTACCGAACGAGGGTTTGGTATCCGTGGCGCCCTGGGCGTATCGGACAGAGGCCATACGGCCATATCGCAGATTAACAAAGGAGACGTGGATTGGGATCATATTTTTAGGAAAATCGGTGTCCGCTGGTTTCATACCGGCGGGATCTTCGCCGCGCTATCCGCCTCGACGCCCGATGTAATCGAAGAAGCAATGATAGCCGCTCGCAACAACGGCACGATTATTTCCTATGATCTGAATTACCGCCCCTCGTTGTGGAAGGGCATTGGCGGGAAGGAGAAGGCGCAGGAAATCAACCGGCGGCTTGCCCGGTATGTGGATGTGATGCTTGGCAATGAAGAGGATTTTACAGCGTGCCTCGGTTTTGAAGTGGAGGGCGTCGACGAAAACCTTTCCGTTGTCGATACTTCCGGCTTTCAGAAAATGATAGAGCGAGCCGTTCGGGAGTTCCCCAATTTTAAAATAACCGCCACCACACTGCGAACCGTGAAAACCGCTACGCTTAACGACTGGGGGGCTATCTGCTGGGCGGATGGAATGTTCTACCAGGCACCTATGCGAGAAAATCTGGAGATCGTGGACCGGGTCGGTGGTGGCGACAGTTTCGCTTCGGGCTTCATTTATGGTCTCCTGACCACCGGGAATCTTCAAACGGCGGTCGAGTACGGCGCAGCCCATGGCGCCCTGGCGATGACGACGCCCGGGGACACATCCATGGCCACCGTCAAGGAAGTTGAAAAGATAATGGCCGGAGGCAGCATCCGAATAGATCGATAATATATGTGAAATCAGAGCCGGTCATTGTTGTTTTATCGGGCACAATAAGCTGAGAGAGGTGCCACTGTTATTTAACATTAAACCAAGAAAAGGAGAGGAAAGATGAAAAAGCTGACATTAATTTTTTTCGTAGCCGTGCTGGGGGCTTATCTTCTGCTTGCTGCCGGTCCAAGTGCGGTGTTTGCCGAAACGTACGTATTTAAATACGCAAATACGCAGTCCGACA
>JAFGWZ010000059.1 GCA_016936905.1 Deltaproteobacteria bacterium
ATTCACCACGAAAATGATCTATAGTTTCTGGAAGAAAGTGCCGATACATATCGTGCAGGGTATCAGGAATATAGAGACATTAACGGCTGTAGACACATGATGTTCAGTCACATTCCAGGATGATTCCGGCCATGGATATAGAATGATGCGCTGGTTGCCGGACCGCTGACTGTTTTGTCAATATTATGACGTATTCGACAGGGAAAATCGCCGAAAAGATCGGCGACATACGATACGCCAAACATAACACAAAGTATTTGCTTGTTAATAAAGCAGACATTCCGTCTGGCATAAATATTGATTGTGACGTATCCGGTGGAAGGCATTGTGGCATGGGCAGCTTGTTTACTTACCTGTTAAAGGAGGAGCCATGTACGCGGTAAGGGATGAAAAAAATGAGAAGGAATTCTGTAATTTTGGATTTCGAAGGGGCAGCGTCCCGGGGGGAACAGAGGCCGGTGATTGGGCGGGTAGAAAGACCATATTGCTCGCTGATGATGAGCCGATTGTCCTCGAAGTGAGTTCGGAAATTCTCCACGTACTGGGATATAATGTCCTCACTGCCGAAAGGGGAGACGACGCTCTTTCTATCTATCGATCACACAATGATATGATAGACCTCGTCATCCTCGATATGGTCATGCCGGGGATGACCACATGCGAAGTTGTTAATGCGATGCAGGACATCAGGCCGGATGTCAAGATACTGATTGTCAGCGGCCGAAAAATAGATGATTCAACGAGAGACATGATGAAGAAAGGATATGACGGATTTATTCAAAAACCGTTCAGTATCCCCCTTTTGTCGTCAACTGTGAGGGAAGTCCTCAACAACGCATAAATCGAAGCACATGTACCGAAGGGGCTGTTGAAAAACGTTCATATAACCCGGCCCGTCGGAATTTCCCTCTTCTTTCCTCCGTTTTCAAGGGGGCAAGCCTGCGATGTACTATAAATATGACTCACTCCCCTTCATGGCCGTGGACCAAACCTTAAAGGGCTGTTGCCCATATTCATTCTCACTGGGTCTATGGATCTTTTTGATAAACCTACAGCGTGCTCAAGGCAATTCCAAAACGTGATCTATGCTCTGCGCCTTGAGCCCCTGGCCTTTAGCCCTTTAAATTGAAAGCTCAAATGAATATTCGTTTGCTCAACAGTCCGTTAATGATTTACTGTTCCAGATAATCTCCCCGGTTGAATTTGATCATTTCAACAGTCGATGTCACCACCGCCCTGTTGATTACATCCTTGAGCGCGTTGCCGTCGGGAAGCGAATCGAGTATCGGCATTACATTGATCGTTTCCTCTTCCATCATGGAAACCAGCGTATTGAGGTCTCGGAGGTTTGCAGACGGATTGCTCAGCTGTTTCTGATATGTTTCAATGATGTCGAGGAACCGCTCCGTCTGTTCAATGTTCCTGTGGCGATCACTATCGCTGATCATGGAAACATTGAGTGGCGAGAGGGGCTGCACCGCCGGCGGTTGATGTGTCTTTCTCGCCTGCGAAATCTGAGTGCCTATCTGCTCGCGCAGGATCTCATCGAATTTTTGCCCTGAGGTATGCACTGACCGTGACCTCTTTGTGTTGTGAAGATTAGTAAGTATCTCGTCAGGTGTTATTTTCATATGCCATCCTTTCACAATAAAATGTGTAAAGAAAAGATTTTGCTATTTACATGACGTTCATAATCGAACGTGACGTTTTCGACCCGGCACATTTTGCCGGTTGTTTACCGCATATTCCAGAAATAAGAGGAGCTACCATTTGTGCCGGAAATGACGACAGGGCAGAATTGTTGAAGCATAGCAACTCGAAATACCGTTTAATAGTAACTCTTTGCACCCTTTTTCGTCATCCTGTGTCGTGACGAGACTTCCCCCCGCCATCACCGGAATTTTACGAGAACCAGCTTTTGCATGACAATATAGCAGATACCGTGCCACCGATCATCCGTGCAACGACAATCTTTTTCTTTGACATCTTCACGAGGGATTCATATAGTAGGCGACATTATAACTTTTACAGACCATCAGCCTCCAGACACGCGGCATCGCATCAGCGATTGTGTATCACGAATACAGCGTAGAATCGGCGGTGGAACAGAAACGGAATATGAGAATGAAAAGGAAAAAAGCCAGAACATTTAAATACGCCGGCGCTCTCCTTCTGCTTGCCGGAATAAAAACACTTGATGCCATTTCCCGGATATCCGGGATGGCGGAGGATAGGAAACGCGAATCGGCTCAGGTAATCGTTCCGATCATGTATGCCCTGAGCAGGCGTACTGATCGGGAGTACGTCCGATCGGATACTCTCCGTGTCATGACCCTGAACATCGCTCATGGGAGAAAGAACGGCCGTCACCAGTTACTGCGGCGTACGTCGACGATACAGGCAAATCTCGATGACGTCGCGGTGGTCCTCCAACGGCAGAGTCCCGATGTGGTGGCCCTGCAGGAGGCGGATGGACCGTCGGCATGGAGTGGAAGTTTTGATCATGTGCGATATGTGGCGGAAAAGGCGGGACTTGCCTATTCGATCCGGGGAGAGCACGTAAAGAGAAAGAATACATCTTACGGAACGGCAATCCTGTCCGATTTTCCCATTGATACGTCCGTTTCGGTGACATTCTCTCCGTCGCCTCCGACCTTTTCAAAGGGATATGTGATGTCTACCGTTGAAGTACCGGGAAATCGCGCTGTTGATGTGGTGTCAGTCCATCTGGATTTTTCCAGGAAAGCGATCCGTGAACGGCAGGCCCTCGAAATTGCCGAGCGGTTGCGAAAGAGAACCCGGCCGCTCATCGTCATGGGCGACTTTAACTGCGACTGGGCATCGAGGGAAATGACACTGCGGCTGTTGATGGATTCTCTGAGACTCACCGCGTATTGTCCCGGTGCGAAGAACATGATAACATTTCCCAAGTCAAACAGGCGTCTCGACTGGATACTCGTATCGTCAGACTTTGAGTTTGTCACCTGTAATGTCATCGGCGATAC
>JAFGWZ010000060.1 GCA_016936905.1 Deltaproteobacteria bacterium
ATATCATCGATATCCTGAACATGTTTATAAATCTTTCTGTCATTTAAACTCCCTTCATTCTTACCAACAAGATATACAGGGCCACGGAACTTAAATCTGTCCAGATTCTCAACTATCTTTCTTCCCATATTTGTCGAACTATCTGAAGCTCCAAAGACTACAACACTTTTCGGATAAAAAAGATTTTTCATTACTCCCATTCTCATTCTTTCTTAAGAAATCTATTATATCTTTGTCGCCAAGCTTGACATCGAACATTGCGAAATCTCCACTGACTGTTTTTTCGTCAAAACAAACTTTATCCAGCGGTTTTTATAATGTTCATTGTTTATTCATCCATCTGCAACTTTTTCGGAGAAGAATCATAAATAAATACAAGAATACAATATAGCGGATATGGCGAAAGCACTGAAAGCAAATCAGTATGGCACTATAACATGCAGGTTTTCAGAACTTTACATATGTTGGTATTCATGAAACCCGCGATGCCAAGAAACATTGCTATCTCACCCCGGCGGTATACTCCCCCGGCACTTATTACTATGCACTCAAAACGGGACGAAACACTAAAACTCGATATCCGTACGGGGCTTCTTTTCCCCGGAGGTGTAGTCATACCAGCCCTTGCCGGTCTTCCTGCCCAGATCGCCGCTGATTGCCAACTGCTCCATTGTCCGGTTCGGACGCCACTTCACATCCTTATACCCATCATAGAGCGTCTTGGATACATTGAGCGCCACGTCCAGCCCGACGAAGTCTTCCAGTTCAAACGGCCCCATGGGGAGTCGTAACCCAAGTTTCAATGCGGTATCTATGTCTTCTATTGTCGCAACCCCTTCCAGCAGACAATTCTTCGCCTCATTGCGCATGGCGTTATTGATCCTGTTCACTAAAAATCCCGGAACGTCCTTGACCCGCACGCTTGTCTTGTCCATCCTGGCGGCTATCTGCTCGGTTATGGCAATGGTCTCTTCGGATGTCTTGATACCACGGATAATTTCAACCAGTTTCATTACCGGCGCCGGATTGAAAAAATGCATGCCGATGAACTGCTCAGGCCTCTTGGTGGTTGCTGCCAGTCTGGTGATGGGAATCGACGAGGTGTTTGATGCGAATATGGCCTGAGGTTTGCACAGAGTATCCAACGTCTCAAAGATGCTCTTCTTTGCCTCAAAGTCCTCAAAGATGACCTCTAGAACAAAATCGGCATCTTTACCGTCTTCTAACTTGGTGCTTGGGATAATGCGGTCCAGTATGATCTTCCTGTCATCACTGCTGATCTTCTCTTTGTGTACCTGCTTGTCTAAGGTTCCTGATATGGCGGCCATACCCTTTTGCACAAATGCTTCGGCGACATCGTTCAGTATGACCCTATATCCCGCCTGCGCGGCAACCTGGGCAATCCCCGCCCCCATCGCCCCCGCACCGATAATCATAATCCTGGTTATTTCCATTTTTATTGCTCTCCCGCTTCTTTATAATTCTTGTATACTCCTCTGTTTGCCGCCCTTATCTGCCGACAAATTTCGGCTTGCGCTTTTCTATAAAGGCATGTGCACCCTCTTTCTGATCTTCGGTCCCGCAGAGATAACTCCAATGCATGGATTCAAGATCGAGACCTTCATGAAGGGTCATATTGAGGCCATGATTGATCGCCTCCTTGGCAGCTCTTACAGCAAGCATGGGCTTACCGGCAATGCGATTTGCCATTTTTTTTGCTTCGGTCATGAGGTCCTCGGGCTCGACAACCTTGTTCACAAGTCCTATGGCTTCAGCTCGCTCGGCGCTTATGAACTGCCCCGTATAGATGAGTTCCTTGGCAATGCCTGAACCTACGAGTCGGGGCAGGCGTTGCGTCCCTCCACCACCGGGGATAATACCCAGATTAATCTCCGGCTGCCCGAACTGAGCAGTCGTAGCGGCAATCCTGATATCACAGGTCATCGCAAGTTCAAGTCCCCCGCCGAGACAGAAACCATTCACGGCACAAATGACTGGCCTCGTAAAATCTTCCATCTGCTGATAGAGAACCCGTGTCTTCTTTAAACGGGCTTTTGCCGTTTCCTGTGTCAGGTCGGGAAACGATTTGATGTCGGCACCGGCAACAAAGGCCTTCCCCGTTCCTGTGAGGATTACCACCTTGATTTCATCCTGTTTTTCACGCAGTTCATGCATGATTTCCAAAATCTGTTCTCTCACAGCATTCGTAAGGGGATTCATGGGAGGATTGTTAATGGTTATTATGGCAATCTCATCTTCAATAACGTAGCTGACAACCTGCTCGCTCATTCTTCTTTCTCCTCTCTTGTAAAAAACGATGCACCTGCCTGAAGATACCACCTTCTCCGGGCAGATGCACCAAAACGATTTTCTTTCTCTTGTAGCCGTAACAATACCAAGGGTGGTATTGATGGCTTGAAGCCTCGATTGCTTTGTCGACTAGTCCCCTGTTCCTATCTCGCCTTTCAACAGAGAACGGGCGATTGTGAGCCTTTGAATCTCAGACGTTCCCTCATAAATGCGCGGCGCCCTGACCGCGCGGTACAGGCGGTCAATCTTGCATCCTTCTATCAGACCTGATCCGCCCAAGATCTGCACAGCATCGTCAACAACGCGGCTCGCCATTTCAGTGGCGAAGAGTTTTGCCATTGACGCCCGGCCGATGGTCTTTGCGGGATGATTAATATCGGTCATCGCCGCGGACTGACTCACGAGAAGCCTGGCAGCCTGAATATTGGTAACCATATCGGCTAATTTCAGCTGTATCGCCTGGAATTCAACTATCGGCTGGCCAAAGGCTTGGCGTGCCTGAGCAAACTTCAAGGCTTCTTCATATGCTGCCTGGGCAATACCTACTGTTGATGCCCCTACCGAGCAGCGGCACACGTCCAGAGTGGTCAGCGCTATTCTCATTCCCTTACCCGGCTCACCAATCATGTTTTCCTTGGGAAGACGATAATTATTAAGAATAATTTCATAACAGGGATGGGAAGCCACTATATTCATGATCTTTGTTGTCAGACCTGGTTGCGGAGTTTTTGCATCCATAACAAATGCCGAGATTCCCCGACCGCCGAGCGACGGATCGGTTTTTGCGTATATACTGCACATCTCAGCACCTCCGCCATTGGAGGCGTAACACTTTTTCCCGTTGAGAATATAGTGATCACCGTCCAGCACGGCCGTTGTCTGGATACCGGCGACATCGGAACCGCTGCTTTCTTCGGTGAGGCTGTACGATCCTATTATTTCGCCTTTGGCTACCCGGGGGAGATACTTCTGTTTCTGCTTTTCGGTTCCGAATAAAATTACAGGAAGACCACCCATGGCCGACATGATAAAGGTATCATCGGCCTGAATACATACCCGACTCAACTCTTCCCGTATAATCGACAGATTGGGCGCCACGATACCGACTCCGCCATACTCCGCAGGCACTACAAAACGGAATAATCCTTCATCGGCAAGAAGTTTTACCACGTCCCATGAAATCTCTAACGTAGTGTCAACCACCGGAGCTATGGGCGCAAGCTTTTCTTCGGCAAACTTCCGTACCCGCATCTTTAGTTTCTTTTGTTCATCTGTGTATTGGAAAGACATCATCTTACCCCTTTC
>JAFGWZ010000061.1 GCA_016936905.1 Deltaproteobacteria bacterium
AAAAGGCTGATAGGGGTGTATGAGGAGCCGGGGACGGGACGGGGCGAGTCTTCGCTACTGACACTTGAAAACGAAACGATCGGCGCGGTTGTACGGACCAGGGAAAAGGTAAAACCGGTCTTTGTCTCCCAGGGACACAAAATCGATCTCGACAGCGCCGTCGGCATCGTCCTGTCGTGCTGCAGGCGGTACCGGCTTCCCGAACCGACACGAACGGCCCATCTCGAGGTGAACAGGTTCAGGAGGGAATGCTCCTCACCGCTCAGTTCCCGCTGAAATACACATCGGCGAGCCAGCTCTCGGCCCGGCTTTTCGTATGCTGTGAATTGATGTATACGGATACCGCTTTGATGTCCCGGGGCGCCCCGCCGTCGATGTCGGGGAAAAGGGCTTTGTAGTCTTCAAAAACGTTGCGCTTCTCCGTATACCACTCTCCCAGCTTATCCGTCTTGTCCCGAATGACTATGTATCTGACCTTGCCCGCCAGCGGCTGGGGGCTCGTCACGGTCGTTCCTTTTGGACATTCATTGTCCCAGACGTATCCCACGAGCGGTGTGTTCACCTTCGCGGGCCAGCCCGTTTCCTTGAAGGCAACATAGATCTGGATGGCCTGATCGTCCTTATCCGCCTTCCTGACGTCTCCCCCGACGGGAAGTGTGTCCACTCTCCATTTCCAGTTCAGAAAGGGATACTCCCCTTTCGACAGGTTCAGGTCTTTCGCGATGCCGTACGAGGAGGAGGAATCGCTTTTCAAGTGTAAAACGTAGCCGCAGCATTCTGTTTTTTCGACGGCAAGGTCCGGCGTCCCTTTCGATGTCTTGAGATCCCATCCGGAAGGAGCGCCCCCCTCAAGTTTTTCCGACATAAAGCCCGTGACCGCAATCATATCTTCTTTCGCCATTACCGACAACTGAAAGAGCGCGACGGATGCGAGCACGCAGATCACGATAATGCCGCAGAAGGCTGCTGTTTTCCTTCTATTCATGAGACCCTCTCCTTCCGTACAGTTCCATGATTTCACTTCTTGTAAAGACCGAAGAGACATCGGCAACATTCTCTTCGATATGTTCCCTCCCCCCTTCCTCACGATCGACCAGGGCAATGACCCGTTCGACGATCAGTCCCGCTTCCCGGGCTTTCTCGATGGCGGTAATCGTCGAGGCGCCCGTGGTAATGACATCATCCAGTATGGCAACCTTTTCTCCCGCCGAGACATTTCCTTCAACGGCGCTTCTTGTGCCATGGGCTTTCACGTCTTTCCGAACGATAAACGACTTCACCGGCCTGCCCTTCTGGTATGAAATGAGCGCCACGGCATTGGCCAGCGGATCGGCCCCGAGGGTCAGACCCCCGATGGCGGTAATGTCCGAATCCTTCACCATGTCGAAGATGACCGTGCCGATCAGATTCATCCCCTCCGGATCGAGCGTCGTCGGTTTACAGTTAAAATAATAGTTGCTCGTCCTGCCTGAGGCGAGGGTGAAAGGGGGGTCTTCACGATACTGAAATGACCGTTCGATAATGATCTCCGCCAGCCTCTTCTTAGCGTCACTCCATTTTCTGCTCATCAATGCTTTGATTCTCCACTTCCGTTTCTTTATGATCGCCGCCGGTCGCCGCAGGCCTCAATTCTTCCAGTTTATCAATGAGATAATCGGGATTCAGGTACAGCGCTTCTTTGTACTCGGCTGCGGCAAGGTCATGCCAGCCTTTTTTATCATAATAGAGGCCGAGGGTAAAATGTATTTCCGCATCGTCAGGTGCTATGGTCAGCGCCCTCTCCATCTGTTGCATGGCCCGCTCAAGATCGCCGGAGCCATAGTATGCCTTCCCGAGATAGAACCTGGTGTCACGATTGAACGGGTTTATATTGAGGGCCACATTCAAAACGTTAAGGGCCTTTCCATACTCTTTCAGCCTGGTATAGACGATGCCGAGATTTATCAGGGTCTCTTCATCGTACCGTCTCATTTTCTTCGCGCTGAACAGATATGACCGGGCTGTTTCGTAGTCCTGCTTGAGTATGTAATCCCGGGCGATACGCTGCAGCGCTTCGAAATAACCGGGGGATTCTTTCAGCGCCTCTTTATATTCCTTGATGGCCTCATCGATCTTCCCCCGGATGTCGAGAATCCTGCCCCGGTAATAATGCTTTTCGCTGTTCTTCGGCGTTTTGCTGATATAGATGTTGTAGTATGAAACCGCTTCGTCAGGATGGCCGTTTTCGAGAAGAATATCAGCGATGTTCGAACACGCCCAGTAGTATTTCGGATCGATCTCCAGCACCTTGTTGTACTGGGCAATCGCCTCGTCGTATGATTTTTTCCGATGATATGCCTTTGCGAGGCTGTAATGATAACGGGCGATCGTGGGATTCTGGGCAATGGCTTTCTTGTAATTTTCTATCGCCTTTTCCAGTTTGTTCTTATTCAGGAAACTGTTGCCTTTCAGGAAATAACTCTGGGCCGCCGAGGCACCGCGACATACGGAGGGAAGGGCCAGCGCGCAGCCGAGGATCGCAACGGATAGTATCAGTACAGCAGCATGTCGATAGTTCATTTTTTTACGAAGATCCATTTTCCTTCAACATAAATCGAACCGGCACATCCACCGTCATGGGAACGGGAAAACCCCATCGGGCGCCCGGCCTGAATATCCACCGTTTCACCGCGTCCACCGCGGCCCTGTCAAGGATTGCGTGTCCCGACGACACCTTTACCGATACGCCCCCCACCAACCCGTCGGCATCGACCTGCACGGAAAGTATGACGGTCCCTTCGTACCCCCGTCGGCGGGCAATGGCGGGATATGCCGGCGGCAAGTTTTCTTCATACCGGGGAGCGGACGAAACCGCAGCCGGCACCGCCTGTTTCGAAGCAACCGAGACGTTATCGACAGCAGGTGTCGGCGCCCCCTGAACGATTGGTTTCTTCGCATCTTCTCGCACAACTTCCTTCTTTTCAACCGGTTTTTTTTCGACGGCGGGCGCTTCTTTACGGACCGTCCTCTTTGTTACCACCGCCGGCTCGTGTGGAGGAACAGCGATTGAACGTACCGGCACCTTTGTTTCAGGAGGGGAGACGACGGAGACGAACGACAGGCGGAGAAACTTTCGTGTGTCTTCCTTCAGATGGACCACGGGCCTCACCGAGGACATGTCCGCGACGGCTATGATGCCATGAACGATCACGGCAATGCAGAACGCCGCGATCAAGTCACGTTTCATGGTTATTTCTTCCATGTCGTTTCCAATGATACCCCGGATATCCCCGACTGCTTCACCGCGTCCATGACGGAGATGATGATATCGTACGACGCCTTCCGGTCACCGGAAATCAAAACTTTTGTCCCCGGCGATTTTCGATGGAGCGAGGTCAGGAGGGACTGAAGGTCTTTCAGCGTCACATTCCGTTTGTCCATGAAAATCTTCCCGTCCTGCCGGATGGTAATCTCTACGAATCCTTTTGTCTCAACCATCGCCGTTGACGCCGAAGGGAGCTGCACGGGGAGCCCGCGATGAATTGTCATCGACATGGTGAAAAAGATAAACGTAACGAGAAGCAGGAATATCACGTCGATGAGTGGGATCATCTCTATTCGCGCCTTGGTGGAATACCGTCTCGACACCTTCATTCCTGCCTGCCCTCTCCGTTCCTGTTTTTCTCAAATATTATTTCCAGGCTCGTGCCGTACTGCTCGATCTCCAGCGACGTCTTCTCGATCTTTGAGAGAAAGTAATTGTACGGGATAAGGCTGAAGATGGCGATGATGAGCCCGAACGCCGTGGTGATCAGCGCCTGGCCTATGCCGGCGGTGATCATCCGGGGGTGTTCCACTCCCACCGTTCCCAGCATGTTAAACGAGTAGATAATGCCAACAACGGTGCCGAGAATCCCCAGCAGGGGCGACAGCGTGATCATCGTGTCGAGCACGGGAAGATACTTCCGCATCCTGGCGATCTCTTCATCGGCGCTCATCTGAAGGGCGTCACGGAGTGAAAACTCCCGGTGAACCGTGCCGCAGACCATCACACGCATCACGCAATCCGTCGTATTCTCCGCCAGATCTTTCGCGCCCTCGAGATCGTTCCGCGCGATCATATCCATAAACGCATCGAGGCGTTTTTTGTCCCGCCGCCTTTTTTCCCTTATCCAGAAAAGCCCTCGCTCGACGATGATCGTCAGTGACAGGAGCGAGCAGAAAAGGAGGGGGTACATGACGGGGCCGCCCTGGTAAAAGTAATCAACCATAGATGTTTAATCCTTTCACGTGATGATCGCACCGCGACGAGACGGTTTCGACGTATTGAAGCTCCCCGCAACGAGTTGCGGGGAATCTCCGATTGCCAAGGAAAATGTTTATTTATATTCGCTCGCTAACCCCGCCGC
>JAFGWZ010000062.1 GCA_016936905.1 Deltaproteobacteria bacterium
AACTGAGATGAACGCGCATCTGCTGCGTCCGCCCTGTTTCGATCACGCCATCGAGGAGCGTCACGTACACAAATCGTTCCGCAACCGTCCACCGGGACATGGATGCCTTTCCGCTTCGGCCGGCGACGGACATCTTCTTCCTGTCCTTCGGATGTCTCCCGATGGGTAATTCGATCACCCCCGATTCTTCCTTCACGTCCCCGTACACAAGCGTTTTATACATCTTTTTTACGAGGCGGTTTTTGAACTGCGCAGACAGTTCGCCATGGGCGTGGTCCGACTTCGCCACAACCAGCAGCCCCGAGGTATCCTTATCGAGACGGTGAACGATTCCCGGCCTCAGTACCCCGCCGATTCCCGAAAGATCCCTGCAGTGAAACAAAAGGGCGTTGACCATGGTCCCCTCATAATTTCCCGCCGCGGGATGAACGACCATACCCGCCGGTTTGTCGACGACAACGATCGATTCATCTTCGTAGCATATGGAAAGAGGGATATCCTCGGCTGAAACCGAGCAGGTTTTCGGCGGCTCCCGCAGTATATCGATCCTGTCACCGCTTTTCACAGGATGGCTCGGCTTGGCGACCGTATCGTTGACCCGCACCTTTCCATCGGCAATCATGCGCTTGATCTGAGAGCGGGTGAGCCCTTTATCTCTTCCCGAGAGAAACACGTCCAGCCTGAGTCCGTGTTCCTCTTCGCTCACTTCATACACATCCGTCTTCATTTTTCACGAAGCTCCGCCGCATGAATCAGCACAACGGGCCATACAATTATCGTTTATAATACATGGGTTGCCCGGATTCATGGGATCGGGCATAATCAAGAAGGCTAATGGCAAAGGGCTTAAGGCCAAAGGCAAAAACGAAGTTGACAGTCCTTAGCTTTTTGCCCTCTATCCTTTGCCTGTAATCGCCCTGCGCCTTTCGCCTAACGCCTCTTTACAATGGACCGGGGATAATGAGTTCGGACAATTACTTTGTGCAGTCCGTTTTTACCCTTTGCCGTGAGCCTTGAGCCCTTTCATCGTACATATTCAATGGGCGTTCCGTTCTTACGAACCGTCGCGGTCGTCGATCTCCTTCAGCCCTTCCCGGATGTAGACAAATTCCGATTCATCAACGGTTCGCAGATCAAAAAGAACTTTCTCGTCGGCAACACGGGCAATAACAGGGACGTCGAGGAAGCGCAGCCGGTCGCCCAGCTTCCCCGCCGACATGGTACGGGGGGTGATCCCGATCAGTATGGTTGGGATCTCCTGGGTCGGCAGAGAACCTCCACCTGCCATGGAATACCCTTTTTTCAGGGAGACAGCGAAATGCCTGAGGGATAGCTTATTAAGGATTCTTAAAAGCTTCCGCGCTTTTTTCTCTATCGCGGCGACGGGAGTGGTTAATAAATGTATCGCCGGAACGGCCTGAACGGCATCGCCGCCGGCAAGATACATCCGCATGGTCGCTTCGAGAGCGGCAAGTGTCAGTTTATCAATCCTCAACGCGCGGTTCAGGGGATTCTGCCTGACCTTTTCAATGATCTCTTTTCTTCCGAGAACAACGCCCGCCTGGGGGCCACCCAGGAGCTTGTCCCCACTGAACGTAACGATATCGACCCCGGACTTCAGCGCTTCCTGAACGGTAGGTTCCCGGTCAAACCCATAGGGCTTCACATCGATAAAACACCCGCTT
The DNA here is from genome assembly GCA_016936905.1 of Deltaproteobacteria bacterium. GTDB lineage: Bacteria > Desulfobacterota > Syntrophia > Syntrophales > UBA6807 > DSDU01. Next base: position 1,686 of record JAFGWZ010000062.1, read on the forward strand.
CCAAGATCGTTCATAACGGCAATGTTTCTTTTCATTCCCAGCTCGACCAGTTCGGTCAGCTCGACTTCTTCGGTAAAGCCGGCAATCCTGAAATTGCTCGCGTGGACCTTGAGAATCATTCCCGTCTGGTCACTGATTGCCTCCGCATAGTCGGCAAAACGGGTCCGATTGGTCGTTCCCACCTCCCTGAGTACGGCCCCGCTTTTTTCCATGACTTCCGGGATTCTAAATGCCCCACCGATTTCGATCAGTTCGCCCCGAGAAACGATCGCCTCTTTTCCCGCTGCCAGCGTATTCAAGACAAGGAGGACAGCCGCGGCGTTATTGTTGACAACAAGGACATCCTCCGCCCCGGTAATGGCACAGAGAATATCCCGCACGTGATCGTACCTCAGCCCCCGTTTACCCGTGGCAAGGTTGAACTCGACATTTGAATATCCCCTGCTGACCTCAACGATCTTCTCCAACGCCGCTTCGCACAGCGGCGCCCGCCCCAGATTAGTGTGAAGAATGACACCGGTGGCATTGACAACCCGCCTGAGGCTTGGGACGTGCAGTCGCGCTATCCTCTCCTTCACCCTCTGCGCGGCGGATTCGGCGGAGAGGTCGGGCGCTGCCCCGGCTTTCCGTTTTGTTCCCGCCATGACAGCACTCCTCATCTCGGCAACAACAAACCGGCAGGAATCGACGATGAAATCCCTGGGAGCCGATCTCGCCAGATCTTCCCTCTCAAGAATCAAAAGGATCTCATCGATCTTGGGCAGCTGTTTCAATGTTTTGATCGTTCTATCGTCCATGGTACTGTTCCTTCGTGCTAAGCGTTTCGATGCCGTTGAAAAAGACCCCGCTTAAAACTCTCTGGATTGAAGGCAGAAGGCCCTGAAATTATTCACGGCGGTGAAAAATTCACGCATCATGATAATCCAGTAATACCGCCCCCGGGGGGTCAGAGAGAAGGCCCCCCGGCGATACCGCAAACCGCCGGCGATCATCAACGCCGCGATATCCTGCCAGAGATAGCGGAAAATCCTTCCGCCGTAACGCAACTGCAACGGAGCGATCGTCAGGTCAAGTCCGAAGAGGTTCATGATGAAATCATACCTGATCCGATCGCGAAGGGTAAACCTCCGGGAAGCCATCAGCGGGATCTCACCCTTGCTCAACCGGCCAATGTACTCCTTGATATCAAACGTGTTGGCATAACACACTCCGTCCATGTACCCGATGGAACCGCTGCCAACTCCCGCGTATTCATCATAGTCCACGATATATTCATCGATCATACTCTCTTTTCGCGAAAAGCACCAGGCAGACGAAAATCGGTATTCGGGAAGGAGCCTTGAGACGATTTGGTGGTACATGCGCCGTTCTTTTCGATAGTCGATGACGCCGAGGGTCTTCTCCACTGCCTTTTTCGTCAGATCGGAGACCATGAGCGGGTAGTAGGTAACCTGATCGACACCCGTTTCAAGGAGAAGCGTGAGGTCCCGATCAAGTGCTTCATCGGTTTGAATGGGAAAATTAAAAATCATGTCCGCATTGAGTGTGTCAAAGTATCCTGCCGTCCTTTTTAACCGCTCTACGTTCGTCGATCCGCTTCCATATTTCTCAAACCGGCCCATTGCACGGAGGAGATCGTCGTCGAAACTCTGTATCCCCACGGAAAGCCTGTTGACGCCCACCCGTTGCAGCACCGTCAATCGCTCGCCGGTGAGGTGATTCGGATTGGTTTCAACGGATATTTCACCTATGGAGAAACATTCCTTTGCCGTTTCAAGGGTTTTTTCCAGCTCATCAATCAGAACCGTCGGCGTCCCGCCCCCGACATAGATACCACCGAAATCATATGACCGCTTCCTGTAAAGGATAAGCTCTTTCCTGAGAGCGGCAAAATATTCCCGGCAGAGCGATTCGTCGAAGCGAACCCGGTTGAAAGAGCAGTAGGGGCAGAGTTGCTCGCAAAAGGGGACGTGGATATAGAGCAGACGGGGACGGGAGTCATGACATTCCGGCAAAAGGGGGCGGACACCCGCCTCAAACCGCATGGATCGCGAAAACGCCCGCCGCGATTCCTGTGCTATCAACCACGAGATCACCGTTTCCCATCCTTTCAGAACCTCATGCATGGCATACCGGTTACATCAATTAATCTGCGGGAAGAAAACCCGGTTCGTTTCCGAACAGACTTCCCAGGGAGGATGTTTTCCATTAACAGATATCAGACAATCGATCAAGGAATCTTACATCCTCGAAGATCTGATGGATTCGCAAAAAGTCCATATTCAGACGGCTTTGTAAAAAGGCCGAGCTCAAGGCTTGCAAATCTCGAGGAATGAGGCATACTTACGGTATGTCGCAGTGACGAGAGATGCAGCGTAACGCAGAGATCGGCCTTTTTACGAAGTCGTCAAGATCTTGAAAAAAGCGGCGTATGGTGTTATGAGAACCTTCATGCAACCAACGAGGATAAAGGGTGCCGAATGATGACGAACAAAAAAACCTGGAAACTGTGGGAAAACGACAGGGTCAACGAAGAAGAAACAAAACTTCTCAGGAGAAAAGCCGACGAACTGCCGCTTCCTTTCGATGAGGATGGCAAGCGGGATATCCGGATACTCATCGAGTCTTTTCTTCGCCGTGATGACGCCCTGGGCCTCGCCGCCCCCCAGATCGGGATCAGCAAACAGATTGTCGTGTTCAAAAACAAGCAACTCGATGAGAGGGGCCGGGTCAAAAACGAAAAAGATTTTGACGTGCTCATCAACCCGCGGATAACCCAGATCAGGGGTGACAAGGAAACGGCAACGGAGGGATGTTTGTCCTGTCCCGACGTGAGCGTGGAGGTTTCCCGCCATACTGAAATCAAGGTAAAGGCCTATGACCGCCAGGGAAAGAAAATCAATAAGCGATACACGGGATTTCTCGCCAGGGTGGTCCAGCATGAGATTGATCATCTCGAGGGAAAGCTGATCATCGATCACGATGGATCAATCTATGTCCCCAGGGAAAGACAGAAATTCTTCAACGACTATTTCAAGGAATGAGAATTTTCCATTCGGGATTCAAATCGGAAAGGGGCACAGTACGGTGCCCTTTTTTTATTCCTGTCATCCACCGCTAATCCTAGTCCGAGCCGTCTCTTTGAGTGACACGTGAATCACCTTTTTCCCGCTTGACATGCACCCACCGTCTTCCTATACTCTGTCGCAAACCATGCATCCCCGGCCGTACCAGCACTGGCATCGACCGGTTCGGGGAAAGATTTCAGGATATGACCATGGCCAAGCTCACCATGAAGGAATGGCTGTCACGGATAGAGAAGGACCGGCGGTTTATGGAGAACGTCAGGTCAATCAGGCACATCCCTGCCGCCGAGGGGAGATTTTCATCGTTCCCTCCGTGGATTCATCCCCGGATCAGGTCGATTCTGGAAAAGCGAACCATCGACAGCCTTTACAGCCATCAGGCCGAGGCAATCGAACTGATCAAGGAGGGAAAAGACGTCGTCCTCGTAACCCCCACGGCAAGCGGGAAGACCCTCTGCTACAATCTTCCCGTTCTTCAGCGGATTCTCGAAGAGCCCGAAACCAGGGCACTGTATATGTTTCCCACCAAGGCCCTGGCGCAGGATCAGATGCACGAGATCCACGGGCTGATCGGGGAGATGCGGGCCGATATCAAGACATTCACCTATGACGGGGATACGCCGGCGGACGCCCGTCAGGCCATTCGGAAACAGGGGCACGTGGTTATTACCAATCCCGATATGCTCCACACCGGAATCCTCCCCCACCACACGAAATGGCAGAAGCTCTTTATGAACCTCCGGTACGTCGTCATCGACGAACTCCACGTGTATCGCGGGGTATTCGGAAGCCACCTGACGAACGTGATCCGGCGGCTCGTCCGGATCTGCCGGTTCTACGGGAGCGACCCCGTCTTCATCTGCTGTTCGGCCACGGTGGCCAATCCGAAGGACCACGCCGAGCGTGTGCTGGAGCGGCCGGTGGAACTCATCGACAGGAGTGGCGCTCCCACGGGGGATCGGACCTTTATCCTGTACAATCCTCCGATCGTCAACCGGGAACTGGGGATCCGCCAGTCAGCCATAACCTCGACACGAAAGGTAGCCGCCGATCTCATTTCAAACGGCATCCAGACCATTGTTTTTACGACCAGCCGCCTCAATGTGGAGGTTCTGACGAAATACCTGAAGGATAAATTTGCACGGGGGAAACCGGTGGATACCCAGTTTGTCACCGGGTATCGGGGAGGGTATCTTCCTAATCTGCGCCGCCAGGTGGAAAAGGGACTGCGAGACCGCGAGGTAATGGGAGTTGTCAGCACGAACGCCCTCGAACTGGGAATCGATATCGGCGATCTTGAGGCATGCATCATGGCGGGGTATCCCGGCTCCATCGCCAGCACCTGGCAGCAGGCGGGGCG
>JAFGWZ010000063.1 GCA_016936905.1 Deltaproteobacteria bacterium
GACGGTAAGCGGGAGGAAGTCGATATTCTCACGCTTCGTTTTTTCCGATACTGCGGTAACCAGAACCACCGTCTCACCGTAGGTAACGAGGACGGCGCCGCTCGCCTGGCCCGCGACATAATTCACTTTAATGTCGATTGGTCTTCCTGCAAAATCACTCGAAAATATTTTACTCATTATTTTTGTATTCTCCATTCGTTATTGTAACGTTACGTTGTTGTTATCGTCGAATCTCAAGACGTTGGATAATCGACCGGTATCGTTCCACCTCCTTGTTCTTCAGATAATCCAATAATTTTCTCCTCTGTCCGACAAGCTTCAGGAGCCCTCGTCTGGAATGATGATCCTTCTTGTGAACTTTGAAATGCTCCGTCAGATATTGAATTCTCGCGCTCAAGAGAGCAATCTGGACCTCGGGAGATCCCGTATCGTTTTCGTGAAGCTTGAAACTGTCAATAACTTCTTTCTTTTTGTCTTCGTCTAACACCGTTCCTATCCTCCCTTTATAAACTTCTCATTTACAACCGTGTGTTATCTTTTGTGTACCTGCCGGTTCATACGATGAAAAACCGGCCAACATCTTTCAGCGAAACCGTCACCCGTTAAACACTCTCACAAGCCTGGCAACGGGGGTCCTCTTGTCCAGCAGGGGAATTATTTCAGCACCCGCATTCATTCTCGCTATAGCGACAAGATTATTGTCGCGAGATTTGAACTTTATCAGATCTCCCTCATTAAGTGAAGAAATATCACTGTTTTCAAAAACTTCTACGATGGGTTGACAGCCCTGCCGCAGCGTCTTTTCCGTCGCATGATCCACCGGGATGGACGGAAGGTCGGGCATGGCGTCGTCCAGCGAAATGAAATGTTCCAGCAGACGTTCTCGCTGCTCCTTTTCATCACATCCGTTGAGTGATACCGCGTCATGCTCCAGAAAACGTCCGCTCCTCGTTCTTCGGAGCCCGGCGACACAGGCGCCGCATCCCAAGCGGTCACCCACATCGGCGCACAGCGCCCGTATGTAGGTGCCCTTGGAACAGGACAGGTGAAAGGTAGCGTATGGCATCGATATGTCCTCAATGTTGACGGTGTATATTTCAACGTCCCTCGGCGGCAACTCTATGTTCACCCCTTGCCGCGTCCACTTATATAAAGGCTTTCCTTTAAACTTTACAGCGGAATAAAGGGGCGGCGCCTGATTATGCCGACCGATACAGCTCATGATTACCTCCTCGACATCTCCCTTGTCACATCGAGGTTCCTGCTCCGATATGATCTGCCCGTCCGTATCGAGAGTATCGGTCTTGACACCCAGAAGCATGACAACCCGATACTCCTTGTCGTCATCGATAAAAAACCGGGCAAGCTTCGTCGCCTCATTCAGACACACGGCAAGGACGCCCGTTGCAAGAGGATCCAGCGTCCCCGTATGGCCTATTTTTTTCGGTTTCAAAATCTTCTTGATACGGCGAACCACATCGTATGATGTTTTACCGCTCGATTTGTCAACAACGATGATTCCATTCATGACAAAAAAGCCTGAAGCGCGTCGAGCACCGCCTTTTTAACTGTTTCACCGTCACCGGCTATCCTGCATGCCGAAGCATTCACATGCCCGCCGCCGCCGAACGACGCGGCGACTCTCTCCACGTTCACCTCTCCCTTCGAACGGAAACTGATCTTGTAATAATTCTCCGACGTTTCCTGAAGGAAGACAGCAACGGTAATGCTCCCGATGGAACGGATCAAATCGACAAAACCGTCGGTATGTTCCGGCATGGCCCCGGTATCCGCCATCATCTGCCGTGACACCGACATAATGCCCGTTCTGATATCCTCATGGATTTCCAACGTCCCAAGAGCCTCCCGCAGAAGGGTCACCTGATCTATGGTCCGCGACTCGTACACATTCTCGGCCACCCACCGGGGATCGACACCGGCCAGCACCAGGTCCGAGGCAACCGCCAGGGTCGACGCCGCCGTGTTGGAATACCGAAATGATCCCGTATCGGTGAGAATCGCCGTATAAAGATTGATCGCGATATCCTTCGTTATGGCGACTCCCATATCGATCATGAGACGGTAGAGTATTTCACCGGTTGAGCTTGCCTCCACATCGACCAGCGAAAGGTCTGAAAAAAAATCATTGGAGATGTGGTGGTCAATATTAACAACCTTTTCCATCGCGGCTATTCTCTCCCACTCATCGCCGACCCGTCCAAAGTCGCTGCAGTCCAGAAGGAAAGCGGCATCAAACCCTTCAACCGCATCAAGGGTGTGGGTGACCGCGTCGAGCCCGGGCAGAAAAGCGTATATTTGGGGCGCATCATCCTGGTTATAAATCACCGCGTCCTTTCCCAGATCGCGCAATGCCAGGAAGAGGGCCAGCTCTGATCCCAGGGCGTCGCCATCCAACCGGACGTGGGAACTGATAAGGAAACGTTTCCCCGACCGGATGATGTCAGCTATTCTCTTGATCATCAGGGGCCTTCTCCTCATTTAATGATGCCAGGAGCCTGTCGATCCGGTCTCCGTATTCGAAAGAACTGTCATAGGTAAAGATCATCTCGGGTACATATCGAAGCCGTATTTTTTTTGCTAACTCCCGCCGCAGAAATTTCGACGCCCGTTTCAGTCCTTCTGCAACGTCATCACTGCTGGTTTCGTCGCCGAGCGGGACGAAATAGATCCGTGCCGTCCTGAGATCGCTGCTCATCTTGACACCGGTGATCGTAAGATTGCGGACTCTCGGGTCCTGCACATCCCGCAGCAGTATATGGGAGATTTCCGTTCGTATCAGGTCGCCCACTCTGTCGGCTCTCTTATAGCTCGAGGAACTTGTCATCGGTATATCCGCATCCGTCATCCATTGCATCGGAAAGGCTCATGATCTCGATCTTCGAATTGACCACATGAACGAGATTGAGCTCTTCAATGAAATGCATGACCGTATCCATCATGGAATTTACAAATCTTCCGTCATTGCCCACCACGGTGAATCCGATCTTACCGCTTTTCCAGCTGTCCTGATCCCCGATCTCCGCTATGGATATGTTGAATTTGTTCCGGGTCCGCTGTATGACCCTCCGCAGCACTCCCCTCTTCTCCTTGAGGGATCGTCCGTTAACGATAAAAATATCTATAATTCCGACACCGACCACCATGGCGCGTTCATTAATCCAATGTTCTTTCTATTTCTTCCTTAACGTATGATTCGATGATATCGCCAACCCTGATATCGTTGAATCCGTCCAGGCCGATACCGCACTCAAAGCCCGACTGCACTTCCCGTGCGTCATCCTTGAACCGTCTCAGAGACACCATCTTACCGTCATACACAATGATACCGTCTCTCACCAGCCTTAGATTTGAATTGCGGACCATTTTCCCGTCGAGTACATAGCTTCCGGCAATCGTCCCGATCCGGGGGATCTTGAAGAGATCGCGGACCTCCGCCCGTCCCTGCACCACGTCCTTATAGAGAGGTTCGAGAAGGCCCACCATAGCTGCCTTCACGTCGTTGATGGCGTCATAGATGACATCGTACAGCTTGATCTCCACTCCCTCTTTTTCGGCCATCTCCGCCACTCTCGCGTCCGGGCGGACATTGAACCCGATAATAATCGCATCCGATGCCGACGCCAGCAGAACGTCCGTTTCCGTAACGGTCCCGGTAGAGCTGTGAATAACCTTTAGTTTCACATCGTCCGTACTGAGCCTGAGAAGCGCCTCTCTAATCGCTTCGATCGATCCCTGGACATCACCCTTGATGATGACGTTGAATTCCTTCACGCCTTCCCTGATGCGATCGTACAACTGCTCGAGGGTTATCTTCGAGCTCTGGGAGAGTTCCTTTTCACGCTCCTTGATAGTCAGATGATCGGCGATGTCCCGCGCCTTCTTCTCGTCTTCCACGCCGACAAAGTCCATACCCGCTTTGGGTACTTTGGAAAAACCGATAACTTCCACAGGCATCGACGGGCCGGCCGAGGATACCCGCTGGCCTTTATCGTTTATCAACGCCCTGACGCGGCCGTACTCAGTTTTCGACACCAAGGCGTCCCCTTCACGCAGCGTCCCTTCCTGGATGATCACCGTCGCGACAGGTCCCCTTCCCTTATCGAGGGTTGCTTCAACAATGATGCCACGGGCCAGCCGATCGGGATCTGCTTTCAATTCCATGATATCCGCCTGGAGAAGAATCAGCTCGAGCAGGTCCTCGATCCCTGTTCTCATCTTCGCCGAGATCTCGGCGTAAATCGTATCGCCCCCCCATGCCTCGGGAACAAGCCCCAGGTCGGAGAGCCGTTGCTTGATATGATCGGGATTGGCTCCCGGTTTGTCGATTTTATTGATCGCGACGATCATGGGAACGCCGGCGGCCCTTGAGTGGTTGATTGCTTCAATCGTCTGATCCATGACACCGTCGTCGGCTGCTACAACCAGAATGACGATATCCGTCACCTGCGCTCCCCGAGCCCTCATGGAGGTGAAGGCCTCGTGACCCGGCGTGTCGACAAAGACGATGTCCCTGTCGTTGATATGAACATGATAGGCGCCGATCGCCTGCGTTATGCATCCGGC
>JAFGWZ010000064.1 GCA_016936905.1 Deltaproteobacteria bacterium
ACGTCCCGCATTGTTGAAGGTCCCCGGCATGGGGCCGAAGACGTTTGTGCAGGCGGCAGGTTTCCTGAGAATCGGTGACGGCGAAAATCCTCTCGATGCTTCCGCGGTGCATCCTGAAAGTTATCCCGTCGTGGAGGCGATGGCCGGCGATCTCGGATGCTCCGTGGCCGATCTCATGAACAGCGATGAACTGCGAAAAAAGATAGAGTTGAAAAGGTATCTCTCGGAATCGGTGGGAATGCCGACCCTGACGGACATAATGGAAGAACTGGCCAAACCGGGACGAGATCCCCGCAGGCAGTTCGAACTGTTTTCCTTTACCGACGGGATCAACGAAATCACCGACCTTGAAGTCGGTATGGTACTGCCGGGAGTCGTAACGAACGTGACGGCATTCGGCGCGTTTGTCGATATCGGCGTTCATCAGGACGGGCTCATCCACGTGAGCGAGATGGCGGACCGTTTCGTCAGAAATCCTCATGATATACTCAAAGTCAACCAGCAGGTTACCGTTACGGTCGTCGACGTGGATGAAAAACGGAATCGAATAGCCCTGTCCATGCGGGAACGACCCTTCGATCCCCGCCCGAAAGCTGCGGACAGGAAGCCGGGGGAGCAAAAACAAGGGCGGAAGGCGGGAACAAATCCTTTTGCCAGGGCACTGAGGGATGTGAAGGTCCCGAAAGGGTAATTGAATCTCCCCGCAACACGTTGCGGGGAATCTCCGACTGATAATGAAAATGTCTATTTATTATTCGCTCGCTGACCCGACGCAAGCAGCGGGGAATGCGCTCGCTGTCCAGTTCATGCCGCTGGAACGGTTGCATTGCATTACGTTCCCGAATCCCCGAAACAACCATGGAAATACTGCCAGGTGATTCTTCCAAAACGTGCCTGTCCCAATTTTATTGCCGCCGCGGGAACGGTCTGGGATAGTGACGACCGCCTGAACCACCTGCGGTGTCTGCCACAGTGCGACTGGTGGGTCCTGGAATCATGGGAGGAAGGGTCGCTCCTTCAGACCCGGGACGTGGTGAGGTCCTTCATGGACGGGAAGTTTTTATAATTTATCCTCTTTCCTGACGGTAGGACAGGCATGCTTGTCATCGAAATGGTACGAAAGGGGAGAATCATTACTCTCTTCATTGATGGTTATGTACCGGGAGAGCCAGCACCCCCAGATATACCATATGTGAAACATTGCCAGGATCGTCGCCTTCGTAAGACCTTCAACGGCTTTGATTGCCACTATCATATCCGAACCCCTTATTGGTCATTTTCTTTGTGTTTTGAAAGAGCAAGTTGGATGCCATACGGCCAAAGAGGGGTTTATTTGATGAAATATTTTATAATGAATAGAGATATCAAGTTGTTACACGTGGACGTAGTGCAAGGATCGTACATCGCCGTCATCCCATGAAGCATACAGGATTAACAGACCTACAAAAAATGTAGGCCAGAAAAAGCAGTGAAAAAGGCTTTCCCCAAATATTGGAGGCCGGTGCTTCGCCGTTTCGAGATAGACTGGTATGTGATGCTGCACAAAAGGTCGGTTGACGGGGACAGATCAGACCCGTTCATCTGTTTTCTGTATATGGGATGCACGGGGTGAAGGACTTGGGTGAAATGAGGGAGAGGTTAAGGGCGATGAAAGGCTAAGGGCAAAAGGCTCAAGGCCTAAGGCAAAAACGGAGTTAACCGTCCTTAACGGGTTATTGCCCAATTAAGAAATTCATTTGAGCGGTCTTCGCATCACAGAGTAAAGGCAAAAGGCTCAAGGCACAGGGCCAAAGTCGAGTCTCGACAATACCTGGAATAATCTGTAGATTTATCAAACAGCTCCATAGACCCAGTAAAAATGAATGTGGGCAACAGCCCGTTAACTTAGCCCTGCGCCTTGAGCTTTTTGCCCTTAGCCTTCTTTATGATGATCAGTCACATGAATTCAGGCAACCAAAACTTAAATGAGTTGCATGCGTTGCTCGTACATAAAATTCATCCGGTATTCTGGGACATTCCGGCATTTCCGCCGATTATTACCGCTTCCTGAAACGGGACCCCTGCCATGAGTCCCGCCGTTCAAGTTCCTTGTCGATTGCATTGAGAACGGCCATCTTGTTTCTGCCCCAGTCGGGGGCAAGGTACTTGTCCCGGTAGCCGTCGGCTGTCAGCCGCTGAATAACAATATGGGGCGGCAGTATTTCAAGGATATCGCATACCGTGCAGACATAGTCGTCCTTCTCCATCATGGTAATCTTTCCCTCTTTGTAGAGGGTTCCCAGGACGGTTCCCTCCAGGGCGAGGAGAAGGTGAATCTTGATGCCGTTCACGGGCTGTGTCGCTATTGAACGTGCCGTCTCGAGAATATCCTCCCGGGTTTCACCGGGAAGCCCCACGATCATGTGGACGCAGATGTTTATGCCCCGTCCCGCCGTCCTCTGTACGGCATCTATGAAGGTTCGACCGTCATGTCCACGGTTGATCGAATCGAGGGTCCGGTCGTGAATGGATTGAAGGCCGTATTCGATCCACACGTGATAGTTTCCGGCGTAGGATTCAAAAAGGGCGATGACATCGTCGGGGACACAGTCGGGACGGGTGCCCACGGCCAGGCCGATAATGTCATCCTCCGACAGCGCTTCGTCGTAAAGAAGCTTGAGTTTATCTCGTGGCGCATAGGTATTTGTCGCGGTCTGAAAGTAGGCGATGAACTTTTTCGCCCCCCGCATGCGGGCATACAGTTTCTTTCCATTGGCGATCTGGTCCTTCACCGTCGGGAGGGGGGCCTGCTCTCTGAGGTCGGAGAACCGGCTGTTGCAGTAGATGCACCCGCCGGTGGCTATCGTGCCGTCCCTGTTCGGACAGGTGAACCCGGCGTCGATCTGGAGCTTGTAAACCTTGTGCCCGAAACTGTTGATCAGGAAGCTCTTGAAATCGTAGTACCGTTTACTGTTGTTCCAGAACTGAGGTTTTGCCATACATCTACCGTATTATCGGCCATACTGTTTTTCCCCGGCACACCGCCCCTGACGGCGACTGCCCGCGATGTCGGGGTGGCGCGACGGGGTTGATGCCTATCCCGTCATTTTTATATTGTTTTTTATGAACAGATGGTATTAAATCATACCCTTTAATTCAAGATATTATTTTGGTGAACGATGAGGTACCCAAAGGAATTTGACGTCATTGTGGTGGGAGCGGGGCATGCCGGGTGTGAGGCCGCGCTGGCGACTGCCCGAATGGGGTGCATGACGCTGCTTTTCAACATCAACCTCGATTCCATCGCGTTGATGTCATGCAATCCGGCCATCGGCGGCCTTGCCAAGAGCCAGCTGGTGAAGGAAATAGACGCCCTGGGCGGCGAAATGGCGAAAATTGCAGACAGAACGGCATGCCATTTTCGTATGCTGAACAGTTCAAAGGGGCCCGCCGTTCAGTCTACCCGTGTGCAGTGTGATAAACAGCTTTACCGCCTTGCCATGAAAGAGGTGGTGGAAAAACAGAAAAACCTCATTCTGAGGCAGGGCCTCGTTGATCGCCTGGTTGTTGAGAACGGGAAAATCCTTGGGGTTGTGGACAGTACGGGATATTTCTACGGCGGAAGGACCGTGGTGGTAACAACCGGAACCTTCCTTAACGGCCTCGTTCATGTCGGAGTATCCCGCCAGCCTGCCGGCAGGGCCGGAGAAATTGCCTCGATCAGTCTGGCCGAATGCCTGAGAGACCTGGGTTTTGAAATGGGACGTATGAAAACGGGAACGCCGCCGCGGCTCAGGGCCTCCTCCATCGATTTTTCGGCATTTCAGCGACAGGACAGCGATCCCGATCCCCGGCCCTTTTCCTACGCGACGGGCCATGTCCGGCCTGAACGGCTTCCTTCCTATTTTGGGTCCACCTCTGAAGAGACACACAGGATTATCCGGGATAACATCATGCACTCACCGCTCTATTCGGGAGCCATCAAGGGGGTGAGCGCCCGTTACTGCCCATCGCTGGAAGACAAGGTCGTCAAGTTCGCCGACAAGGATAAGCACCCTGTTGTCCTGGAATTCGAAGGGCTGGAAACGGAGGAGATCTATGCCAAGGGACTGGGGAACAGCCTTCCCCTGGATCTTCAGGAACTGCTCGTTCATTCCGTCCGCGGGCTCGAAGAGGCTGAGATAATGCGGAGCGCATACGCCATCGAGTACGACTATGTCCAGCCGACGCAGCTGAAACAGACACTGGAGACAAAACTCGTCGCCGGGCTCTATCTCGCCGGGCAGATCAACGGGACATCGGGATACGAAGAAGCGGCGGCCCAGGGGATGTGGGCGGGCATCAACGCCGCACTGGCGGTGCAGAAGCGCCCCCCTTTTGTCCTCGATCGGTCCGATGCCTATATGGGGGTGCTGATCGATGATCTCATCACCCGGGGCGTAGATGAGCCGTACCGGATGTTTACCTCCCGGGCGGAGTACCGGTTGATGCTCAGAGAAGATAACGCAGCATTCCGATTGATGGCAAAGGGATACGATCTGGGGCTGATCTCCCGGGATGACTACGACGATCTTCAGAGAAGGGTCAGTGAGATTCAATCAGGCATCGAAAGGCTGTCATCCCGGAAATTGTATCCCGTCGCAGACGTCAATGAGGCGTTGTCTGCGATGAATACGAAGCCGTTGAAAAGCCCCTCCACCTTTTACAATCTCCTGAAGAGGCCCGAGCTGACCTACGATGACCTTAAACCGCTGAGCGGATGGGAAGAAATCCCCGACGGGATCGTAAAACGGCAGATCGAAATCGAGGCAAAATATGAAGGGTATATCAAGAGGCAGGCCGACGCGGTGCGGCGGTTCAAGACGATGGAAG
>JAFGWZ010000065.1 GCA_016936905.1 Deltaproteobacteria bacterium
CAATTCCCGCGCCCGCGTATGCGGCAAGGGCAACGGGCGGCGTGATGTCGGCCCTCGTTCCGAAATAGAGGATGAACAGGTGGGCCGCCATCGGTATGACGCCCATCTGTGCCAGGGCGGGAGCGACGAGCGACGAGATGATAATATATTGGGCGGTTGTGGGAACTCCCATTCCGAGGAAAATGCAGGCGATCATGGTGAACGGAAGGGCCAGGTAGAGTTTCCCCATGGAGACGTCGACGACGAGGGAGGAAAACTGGATGCCCAGACCCGTCATGGTGATGCAGCCGATGATCATACCGGCGGCGGCACAGGCGGCCGCCACTTCGACGGCGCCGACGGCACCTTCTTTCAGACCTTCGAGGATCAGCCTTCCGAATTCCAGGGGCGATTCTTTCCTGATCATGCTCATGAAAAAGGACGAAACGATCGTTGCCGTGATGGCCCAGAAGACTGCCCGTTCGGGGGAGTAATTTCCCATGAGGAAGTAGACGAGAAGGAAGATTGAAAAGATGTGGTGCCATCCCGCTTTGAACGCGGCGCCCACTTTTGGCAGTTCCGCCCGGGGAAGCCCGCTCAGTCCGAGAGCGACGGCCCTGAAGTGGACCTGCATGAAGGTCGAGAAAAAGGCCAGCGTCGCCGGTATCGCCGCCGCTATGCATACCTTGTAATAGGGTGTCGCCAGGAATTCCGCCATGATGAACGCGGCGGCGCCCATGATGGGAGGCATGATCTGCCCCATGGTGGACGCCGATGCTTCCACTCCGGCGGCGAAGTAATCGGGATATCCCGTCCGTTTCATCAGCGGAATGGTGAACGATCCGGTGGTGACCGTATTGGCGACGGAGCTTCCGGAGATCATGCCGAAAAAGGTGCTGGAGGCGACGGCGGCCTTCGCGGGTCCTCCGCGGGTCCATCCCGTCAGGGCGAAGGCGACATCGGTGAAAAACTGGCCTGCGCCGGTTTTTCTCAACAGGGCGCCATAGAGAATGAAAAGGAGAATGAAGTTTGACGAAACGCCGATGGGGACGCCGAAGATACCGTCTGTTGACAGGGCGAGGTACGTCGATATCCTTTTGATGCTGTAACCCCGATGTGCGAGCATCTCAGGCAGATACGGTCCGAAAAGGGCATAGGCGATGAAGACAATGGCGATCAGTGGGACCGCCGGCCCTGTCGATCGCCTCGATGCTTCCAGGACGATGAGAACGAGAATCGTTCCCATGGAGACATCGAGGGTTTCGAACGTTCCCGCCCGGTTGAGTATCTCCGTTGAGAAAATAAATATCCAGATACAGATGCCTGCGGAAGCGATGAGAAAGATCCAATCGAAGATAGACATTCTCCCGAGGGGGGATCTCGTTTTGGAAAACGGGTAGAGAGCAAAGATGAGGATCGACATAAAAAACCAGTGGATTGCCCGGTGGTCCAGAGCGAAGAAAGGATGAAAATAGGCGTAGAGAAGGTGATACATCGACGCAGTGACGGCAATGACGGTTATAACGATTCCCGGGAACCCCGAATAATCCCTCTTTCGTTCAAACTTTTCCAGCAGTTCATGAGCGGCCCGCTCTGCTTCGTCGTCCGGTTCCTGGAGGTGGCGCGGGGTTTCGTCCGTTACATTTTTCTCGCTCATCAGTCGCCGTTCCTTTCATGATCGTTCATTGATCGATAACGCGGATCCATACGAGACTTCCCCCGGAGGCGATATCCTTCAGCGGCAGCGCCCGCCCGTGACAGGTGATGACATGGTTGGCCACCCTGCCCACCCGGAGCAGAAAATGTGGGAAAAGACGGTTGAGGTATACACGTGTTTTCGTGCCGTCAAACACAACGGCGGCATCAGCCTGAGATTGAAATTCCAGACCGGCCCCATACCAGTCATAGGCCTCCTCAATCAGGACGATAGCCCCCTCTTCGTCGATCAGGAAGACGTCATGGATGGGAGTGTGGTCCGATGAATGGACGTAGTCTATAAAAAAACGGTCTCCCGGAGTGACGGTCCATTCGGCGAGAACGGTTTCTTCCGGCTGTTTCACAACCTGCAGCAGAAAGTCGCCGCTTCGCTGCGCCGGGAATGAATTGTCCCGGTTCCACGCCGTAACAAGCAGGAGAATCGCAATGATGACGGCATACTTTCCATGCAGGGACATAGGCAATAAAGCGCCCGGCCGATCATTATGTACGGCCGGGCTGTCATAGTATCCTTACTTTACTTCTCTGAAATACTTCATCGCGCCGGGATGGAGAGGTATGGGGCTGTTCACGGCATTCGCCGGTGTCAGCTGCTCCGCTATGGGGTGAATGTTCGTCAATGCATATTTCCCGGTGGAGACATTTTCGAAGATCGCCTTGGTGACATTGTAGGCGATGTCGTTCTTCATCTTCTTGTTGGCTACCAGGACATTTGAGTCGCCCAGGCAGAGGACGTCATAGTCCACGTCGTTGTAAGTTCCCGCCGGAATGACCAGCTTCAAATAATAGGGGAATTTCTTTGTAAGCTTATCGACGAGGGCTTCCTCTATAGGAACCATGACAATATCCCGAGTTGCCGCCAGGTCCATCACCGCCGAAGCAGGATAGGCAAAATTGAAAAAACAGGCGTCTACGACGCCGTCTTTCAGAGCCTGGACCGATTCGGTTTGAGAGAGATTGGCAATGGTGAGATCTTTCTCAAGATCGTATCCGTATTCACTGAGAATGACCTGTGCCTGAGTTGCGCATCCGCTTCCGGGAACATCGATGGATACCTTTTTCCCCTTCAGATCAGCCAGTGATTTAATGCCCGACTGTTTTGTCGTCACAATATGTTCGGGCGCGGGATACATCTGAAAGAGTGCGACAAGATTGTATTTCCTGTCAAAAGGATCCAGACCTTGTGTTGCTTTGTAAGCCACGCTCCCCATCACCATTCCCATGTCGGTTTCCCCGAGACCGACAAGCCTGCTGTTTTCGACGGAAGCGCCCGTCGATTCGGCGGCACACCGCACACCGTCCACGGTCTTTTGAATAATAACGGCCATTCCGCCTCCGAGGGGATAATAAACCCCGCCGGGGCTCCCCGACCCGAGGGTGAGGAACGTTTTCTTCGCTACCGCCGGCCCGGCAAAAACAAGAGAAACGGCCAGACAGACCATCAGTACTACATATAATGAGCGTTTCATGGTGACCTCCTTTGTGTGGTTTCAGGATATAAAAAAATTACATCGTTACGTTATGGTACCGTGTCACCCCCTTTCTGTTATTCGAAGCCTTGATTTTTTTAGAAGCCTCAAGCATTCTTCCCTATCGTGTGCCCGTGTATCACCGGTATCAAAGCCCGAAATCGGGACGGGATGTCTCAAGGAGTAAAAAACGTTAATCGCTCGCCTTCTTGCGGCGGCCGTGTCCGCAGCCGGGTTGATCCCTCCCTGGTGAGTCAATATGCATGTGCGGATTCGTAATGCGTGATGTACCTGTCGGACCCGCTCATGGCAGTGAAACCTGTGCGGTTGTTTTTGAAACGGTTCGTTGAACGATTATGATTGGATAACGTCTTTAATCAAACACTGAAACTATACTGAAAAGGAATGGGGTGGTCAAGTCAAAATTCCTGTTCAGTTTCAGAGTTTCTCCGGGGCGCGTCATTTTTCCCGCCTGTGAAGATCATGGAAGCGTAAGTGACGGCGCTTTGCGTCGCCTGCTCATCGTATGTTTCATGGGCAAGGAGCGTTCCCCTGCAGCCTTTCAGCAGGTACGAAACGATGAGGAGAGACGGCAACCCGCACACCTGATAGCGATCCTGGTGTTCGACGGCATTGTCGAAGATGGCTTCCGGGGTGCCCGCCTCCAGAGCGTCGATAATCTTTCGATCATTCGCCCTCGTCGCGCTGAGCATCGACGCCGCCGGCGTCCGATGGCCGAATTTAAGACCTATGTGGGACAAGTCGACGGCGGCGACCAGCAGCACACGCCTGCCGTTTTCATCGATCAGATTTTCGAGGACGTTTCCCATGGCGCGAAACCGCTCATCGTCGAATATGTTTCCCCCGCTAATGATAAATTCGTGGATGCCCCCGCAGAGTATTGGGACGATTCGAGGAGGTGAAGGGTAAAAATAGTGATGAAGGAATATCGTCTGGAATTCAACTGAATGCTCCTGACGGTGCCCGAAATCGTCGGTTGCCAGTGTGCCCCGCGGGAGCTTCTTTTTAAGCCTTCCAATAAAATCTCTGTCCGTCTCAAGGGTTCCGAAGGGCGTCACATAGTTCTTTTCCGAAAGGGAGTACAAACCATCCTGCCATTGATGATTGATCCCGAAAATAATGACAAGATCGTACGCTTTTCCCCGCAAACGGCGGTACAGATCCACGTAGGTGTCCGCCGCCACGGCGATGTCGATATGGGGTGCGACGAGTCCGGTGATTGTTGTCTCGGAATAATCGGGGATACCCCTTGAAAGTTCTTTCTCCCTGGTGTCGATGAAGGTGCTGAGCCTTTCGGGGTCCGGATCATAGCACTTTCCGGCATGTGACGGCGGACGGTCGGACCGGCTGTTGAATTCTTCATACAGGGCGGCAATCCGTTCGTTGAAGTGATTGCTGTCCAGGAGAAGATACTCGTCCAGCTTATTGATGAACGTCTCTATCTCGGAGAGAGGGATCAGCGTTCCGCCCCGCTGGCGCATGAGGATCGTCTGAATGTCACGGAAGTCGTTGTTGCCGTCGAGTGTCCGCAACAGCGGAAGAATTCCCTGGTCCAGGGCAACGCTGTTGTGAGTGAGATTCAGCGGGTCCATGACCACGACCATCCGCCTTCCGTTCATCACCGTCGGTATAAGCTGTATATCTCTCCTCAAGCGGGGCTTGGCCATGGCGTACCTCTGATCCCTTTCTTTGCAACACTTATGTAGTACAGATACGAAGAAGTTGCGACATTAATTCTCACAATGGCATTACAACGGGTCGTGACTCATTCTGGTTGCCCGGATTCATGATACCCGGCCCCATGGTTATGTGGCGTAAGGCTAAGGGCAAAAGGCTAAAGATGGTCAACTTCCGTTTTTTGCCTTTGGCCTTGAGCCCTTTGCCATTAGCCTTCTTTATGATGTCCGCTCACGTACATTCGTACAACGGGCCGTCAGCTCCAGACGCCGGCGATTTTTGTGCCGCAGAATGCACAGGTGCCGTTATCGATCCTGATCGACTCGATTCGATATCCCCTGCGGTCTACGATCCGCTTCCCGCACGACGGGCAGTAGGTGTGATCGGAGTCGGCGGGGGGAATATTGCCCACGTAGACATAGTGGAGACCTTCGTCCATCGCAGTTTTACGGGCCTCTTGGAGGAATATAATCGGTGTCGGCGGAAGGTAAGTCAACCGGTACTGAGGGTGAAACCGAGAAAAGTGAAGAGGGTAATCGGGGCCGAGATTATCGAGAATCCAGCGACACATTCCCCTGATCATATTCATGTCGTCCGAATAGGTCGGTACGATCAATGCTGTCATTTCAAACCACACGTTGTTGTCCCTGAGGATCGTCAGGGTATCGAGGACCGGCTGGAGCCGTCCCCCGTTCAGGCGGTTGTAGAGTTTCTCGGAAAAGCTCTTTATGTCCACGTTTGCCGCGTCAAGAGTTTTGCACAGTTCGATGAGCGGCGGTTTATTGATGTATCCGTTGGTGACCCATACGTTCCTGATGCCACGCTCCCGGGCGATGCGGCAGGTATCGAGCATGTATTCATAAAAGGTTGTCGCCTCTGAATAGGTGTAGGAGATTGAAGGGCATGACGTGGCGGCGGCGCTGTCCACCACCTCCCGGGGAAAGAGCGATGAGAATCTCACCTCTTCCGGCCGTGCCTGTGATATCTCCCAGTTCTGGCAGTTCAGGCAGTTGAAGCTGCATCCCGTGGTGGCAATGGAAAATGTCCGCGATGACGGCAGGAAATGATACAGCGGTTTCTTTTCGATGGGATCGATGTGGACGGCGCAGGGATTGCCGTACACGAGTGTGTAAAGCGTTCCTCCCTTGTTGACGTGCGAGCGGCAGCGGCTCCGTCCGTCCGGCGGCAGAACGCATGTATTGGGACATGTCAGGCAGACTACCATGCCGTTGTTCAGTTTCTTCGAGAAATAAACCTCTTTCGACCATTTCCAGAGGGTATCCGGAGCATCATTCAGCGTTATCTTTTTCCTGCCTCCGGTCGATGAAAAGAGCGGGGCGGCGAAGGCGCCCACCGGAGTCATGGCGAGCGACGTTCCGATGCCCGCCAGGATGAATTCCCGCCGCGTTACCAATCGATTATCTCCCGCATTGTCATAATTTTTCATTGTGTTACCCCTATTGTTTCGTTCCGGCAAGCAGCCCCGCGACGATCAGGACCTTGCCGCCGATGATAAGGAAACAGGTATTATATATCCCCACGACGGGAATCAGAAAGATGCTGACCACAAAGGCCCCCAGGCTTCCTCCGATCAGGTCGGCGGCATAGAGCGACGCGGCGGTTTTGCCGGGAGAAGCGTATTCGAGCCGGCCGGCAACGGGGAATTCCGCCCCCGTGAGAACTCCTGCCGCCAGGGCCGTGATCCAGAACACGGCCGGCGGGAGCATCGTTGTTCCCCCGCCGAGCATCGCCGTGTATGTGACGAGATAGACAATGATGGCGATTTCAATAACGACAAGGGTCCTTTGTGAAACGGAAACCAGTTGATTCGTGATATAGCTTCCCGCTGCAAGTCCGAGCATGAACGCCGCGATAATGGCACCAATGCCTTTATAAACGCTGCCGTGGACGATCTGATAGCACAGAAGGATGATGACTTCCATGGACGATGCCATGAATCCCGTGGAGAAGATCGTCCTGCCGACGGTACTGAGGGAGGCTACGTAGACGATGAAGAAAAGGGCGGCGCCGCCCAGGGGTACCCTGAACTGTTCCCGAAACATGGAGAGCCAGAGTCGCAGAGAGTAATAAAACGCCGTGGGGCGGAAGTCATGATTGACCGGGACGTCGGCGTTGATGTGCCGACTGATGAATGATAACCGCTCGCCGGTAATTCTGCCGTCGAGAAAATTTTCGTTCACGAATGCGGTCTCGATTTTTCGGGAGGAAATAAGCGATGCTATATCGGTGGAGAGAGGGGCGTCCGAAGCGATAAAGACGTTCCGGTCTCCGGGAATGATCACCACATGGGCGAACACCCGTTTCAGGGTATTGCAGAGTGTCGACAGGAGTCCGGCCCGGTCGTCGCTGATGTACTGTTCCGCTCCCCGTACGGTAAACGATACAACCCCCCCGTCCGAAAGGATCGACCGGACCTTTGTGAACAGTTCCAAGGTATAGAACCGATTCATCTGCAGTGATGACGGGTCGGGAAGGCAGAGGAGGACCGCGTCATAACGGCGGGATGTCGCTTCGATGAATGTTCTTCCGTCCTGGAGGTAGGCATGGACCGACTGAGAAAACGGTGTTTTCAGGTGGCGTTTCCCGGCGGTGATAATCGACGGATCAAGTTCCACATAATCGATTCGGCCTGCGGCATATTTCTCAATTTCACCGATGGTGCCGGAAATTCCACCTGAAACGAGGAGGACCGCGTCGACCTTGTCCCTCTGGGCAAGGGCATAGTGAACCCGTTCCTCGCTGGCAAAGGTGTTTGGGGTCGAAAAGAGGTGCTCTCCGTTTTCAAAGAAGGATGTCTGTCTTTGTTCTCCCGTGACCACGATTCTTCCGTAGGGCGATTCACTGTAATCGATGATCGTCTGCCCCTCATACAGCCACCGGAGGGACAGTCCGTCCAGGGGAATAAATGCCATGATGAGAAGGCCGATAATGCCCGCCGCCGCCCATGGCGAGCGGCAACGTTTCCGTCCCGGACGTCGGCGCTCAGACAGGTAAAGCGCCGACAGACAGAGAAAAGCCGGGACATAGAGGATCGAGAGGTTGGTAAAAAAGGCGATGAGGATGAAAGAGAAGAGGGCTCCTCCGAGGATATCGCCTATGTTGTCGAAGAAGTAGACCCTGCCGATGGTCAGTCGCTCAGGACCGGCGGAAGGATAAATGCCGCAGGCGATGGTGAGCATCCCGCCGGTGATAAAACAGTAAGGTGCAAGCAGGACCGCCGCGCAGAGGATGAAAGAGAAGAGGGCTCCTCCGAGGATATCGCCTATGTTGTCGAAGAAGTAGACCCTGCCGATGGTCAGTC
>JAFGWZ010000066.1 GCA_016936905.1 Deltaproteobacteria bacterium
GCCCGGAACGACCGCATCATCGACGAAAGTATAGCTCTGCGGTTCTGTCGTGGTACCGGCGCCTTCGTCCGAGCCGATGGCCGCGCCGTTGCGGTAGATCACGAAGCGCGCGTTGTTGGTCTCGCTCGCCGTTTCCCAAGCCAGTTCAACTACGCCGTTCACCGGCCTTGCGGCGAAGGAGGCGAGGGAGATGGGGAGGGGGACATCGCTAGCTGTTACGGTAAATGAAAGATTGTCGATCCATAAGGAAGTGGGGTAACCGTTATTCAATCCGTGAAAACGAATATAACCCGAAGTGCCTGCGTCTGCAGTACCCGATAGAGTAACCTGTGTATAAGTATCATATGCTGATACGACAGCCTGGGGTTCCGATAAACTTAAGCCGGTGACATAGGCATTAAGCGTGTTACTGCTGTGTGTCCAGGCTTCGGTTTTTACATAAAAGGTCAAGGTATAGGAACTTTGGCTGTCCGCGGTAAGGGGTCGCTTGATCAGAAAGGTCCATCCGGGATCCGTAAAATTCAAGGCGCCGCTGTTCGATACGCCACCGGTGGAATTCCATGTACATGATGTTCCCACACTTCCTTCATTATGACTGCCCCAGTTGGCGACGTCACCGTTATCTTCAAAACTGAGGTCAAGATCGTGATCACCTTCCGCCATGATCATGTCGCTTTGATTGCTCAGCCGATCCTGGGATGCCACCCCAAAACGATAGGTTTCATGATCACCGTCGGTATAGGACAGGGTTCCGCTTGCGGGGATGAGAGAAGCTATCTGAGAGGCGTCATCGGCATTAAAAGAACCGGAGACCGGCCATTTGTAGACCAGATAACGATGAGCGGCGTCATCATGAGCAGACGTCATATCCCCGGGCTCCCAGCTTATGATGACATCACTGCCGGAAGGCGTGCGCTGAACGTTTTTAGGTGCCGGAGCGGCCAGGGAATCTTTCCAGTTCATTCGCGGCGGGACCGCCGCAAGGTTATAGTAATTATTCTTTAGAGAATCGAGGGAGCCTTTGGGGTTGCCGGCAATATCACTGTAAGAAAAATAGATGCTGCCAAGTGAAGCATCTGTCTGACGGTTTAAACTTACCTGGCGGGGTATCTCATCGTAAGGCCAGTCATTTATTTTGTATGCGCCGTGTCCGACATATAAATGCCTGCTGTTATCATTGGCATATCCCGCCCACCAGGGCATCAGCAGCCCGTAATCCTGGCCACCGCCGAAGGGCCAGTATAATTGCGGCGCAATATAATCGACCCATTGTTCCTCGATCCAGGTCAGGGCATCGCAATAGATCGCATCATAGGCGCTTGTCCCGGTGATCCCGGGGGGCACGCCGCTTTTCCAGATCCCGAAAGGACTGACCCCGAATTTGATGCGGGGATCGATGATCTGAAGCGTATCATGGATGGATTCGATCAGCAGATGAATATTATCGCGCCGCCAGTCGGCAATATCCGTAAATCCCCGGCTTTCGCTTGCAAAGGTCGCGGCATCTTCACCGCTCATCCCCGAATAGGGATAAAAATAATCGTCAAGGTGTACCCCGTCAATATCGTAACGGGATGCAACATCCGCAACAACACTTAGAATATACTCACGAACAGCCTGCATGCCGGGATCAAGAATATAGGTGGTAGAAAGCGTTGCTTCACTGGCAGGCAAGGCTTGCTTTTCGCTGAGATCCCTTGCTTTGGAAAATGCCGGTGCGGAACTGCTGCCGACGCTCAGGACCCACTCGGGATGTGTATTGAAAACATGGGAGGGAGATGTTCCGGCACTGCCCGTTTTGGCGCGATAGGGATTAAACCAGGCATGAACCTCGAGCCCCCTTTCTCCCGCTTCATCGATCAGAAATTGCAGCGGATCATAGAGTGGAGAAGGTGCAGTCCCCTCCGTACCGGTCAGCCAGTTGGACCAGGGTTCGATCGACGAACTGTAGAATGCGTCGCAGGCAGGCCGGACCTGGAACATGACCGCATTGAAATGCCATGCTTTCAGACTGTCGAGGATCTGCATCAGTTCGCTTTGCTGACTTGACACCGTATAAGAGGACGGCCAGTCGCTTTGCCAAACGGTTGTCAACCAAACCGCCCGGAATTCTTCCTTTGGAGCAGCACTTAGGAGATTCAATAGTAAGATTAAATAGGTGACAATGAGAATTTTAAATTTCGGCATTTTATTCCTGCTAAGATTGAGCGAATATATTACAAAATATTCCATTTTACAAAGAGAGTCCGAATAACGGACCCTCTTTGTATTCAAACAATTTATCTTATATTATTTTACCAGTGAAATTCTCTGAACATTCACCACATTCTCAACCACGATCTTTACCAGGTAGATGCCGGTGGTCATCCCCGTGCCGTCAATGTGAAGATCATGCGATCCTGCCGAAAAACTGGCATTGACCAACGCTCTGATCTCGCGGCCGTTCAGATCGTACAGCGAAGCCTTGACCGTTGCGGATTGTGCAAGTTCCAACGGAACGATGGTCGTCGGATTGAAGGGGTTCGGATAGGCGGCACCGATTACAAAATCAGCTTCGATAATATCATTGGCAATCGTGACGGTCACAGTCTCGGCATTGTAGCGCGTTTCTTCATTTGCATAATTTACATCGGCAAGAACATAGGTGTATGTCACGCCCGGTACAACATTATTGTCGATATAGCTATAGCTTTGTGGTTCTGTGGTAGTACCCGCGCCGGCTACCGTTGCGATCGCCTCACCGTTTCGGTAAACAATAAAGTTAGAATTGTTAGTCTCTGTTGCTGTTTCCCATACTAATTCCACTGCCCCGTTCCTGGCAGTTGCGGTGAATGAGGCAAGGGTGATGGGTAAAGCAAGTTCGGCATCTACCAAATAGTCTCCTTGAACAATCCCATTATTCGTATGGGTAAAAGTCAAGCTTGAACTGTTTCCGGGAGGCAATTGAGTGTCGTCATCAAAATGATAAAGTAAAACAGTATTTGCATCATTAGTAAAAGCTTCGGATGGCGGTGTAAAAGTTGTAGTGTATCTAGCAATATTAGAGAACCTGAATTCATCAATTTTTGCATCCCAAGCAGCGAACCAGGAAGATTGACCCCCAATATAAATTGCTTCCGTACTAGCGACCAATGCAAAATTGTATGAGGTTTTTTCGACTCCATCTAGAAAAATACGAGTCGTAGAACCGGAACGAGAAACAGCAACATGAAACCAAGTGTTAAGAGGTACGGCTCCTGTTGAAATAACCCCACCTGTTGTAAGATCAAATCTTAATGAATGATCTGTGGTACTGGGGTATATTCTAAACACTCCATTCCTTACTACAAGTCTACCAGCAGTTGCACCACCCCATTTAACCCATGCTTCAACGGTAAAATCACCCGTAACGTCCAGTTCATTACTGCCATTATCTGCAACATTAAAATAATGTTTTGCCGATAGATCGAGTACCGATACATTTCCCGCATAGGCGAATGCACCCAGCATAAGTGAAACCAAAACGATCGTTAACAATTTTCTCATTCCTTTTTCCTCCTTTGGTTTTGGACTCCATTAAATTCCGGCATATACATAATTTCGTACGAATTATGCACCATGTGTTGAATTCTAAAGAGCTCCTTAGTAAAATTAATAAATCTTTGAAAATTAAGGTTTTATTAACCTAGTGTCAAGAAAATAGTTGATAGTCAGGAAGAAAGAAAAGATAAAAGGAAGGCCCGTCTTCGTTTGTCTCCCATTTGTCATCCCGACATCTCTAATTTGTCATCCCGAACGAAGTCCCGCCGAAGCCCTCTGAATCCACCGGTCCCGAAGAAACTCCCCTGGAGATGGCGGAAGAGGATGGGCGAAGGGGGGCCGCAGTGGAGGGATCCGATGGATTCTTGCATATTCTCAAATAGATGGGATCCCTCGACCCCGACGATTCGGGGCTCGGGATGACAATCGGGGAGGCTCCCGCTACGATATTTCTTTACGCGTTCTCAGCGGATCTTCTGAGCGGAAAAATCGCGGATGCGGGATCGAATATGTGGGATCATCCAAATATCTCATAACTAAAAAAGCTCCCATCCAA
>JAFGWZ010000009.1 GCA_016936905.1 Deltaproteobacteria bacterium
AGACTTTGCGGCGCGGATGATGGCCCGCCTGATGAGCTATTTCAGAGGAAAGGGGGAAAGGCTCAATGTCCTGGTGGCCACATCGGGTGATACGGGAAGTGCCGTCGGCGAGGCATTCAAGGGAGTCGATGGAATCGATGTCACTATCCTCTATCCCCGCGATGAAGTCAGTGGCAGGCAGAAAAAGCAACTCGATACGATCGGCGCCAATGTCCAGACCCTCTCCGTTGCGGGGAAATTCGACGACTGCCAGGATCTGGTCAAGATGGCCTTTGCCGATCCGTCGCTCCGACATCTCAATTTTACATCGGCGAATTCGATCAATTTCGGGCGGATACTGCCCCAGATGGTGTATTACGTGTATGCATACGCCCACCTCTGTGAGAAAGGGGATGAGATCGTCGTCTCCGTACCATCGGGAAATTTCGGCAACGCCCTCGGATGCGAGTATGCCCGGCGCATGGGACTTCCTGTTAAGAAACTGGTCATGCCGACCAATGAAAATGACGAATTCCCCCGTTTCCTGAAAACCGGCGTCTATTCAAAAGTGACACCGTCGCGGGCCTGCCTATCCAATGCCATGAACGTGGGGCACCCAAGCAACCTCGCGCGGTTCTTCGAACTTTATGGCGGAACGGTGGACAGGACCGGAACGGTTCATGTTGTTCCCAACGTGGAAATGATGAAACGGAACATATATTCGGTCAGTGTTTCCGATGAAACGACAAAGGCGTGTATCAGGGATACCTATGATAGATACGGCGTCATCCTGGAACCTCACGGCGCTGTCGGCTGGCGGGGGCTTGAGCTGTATTGCGAGGATTATCCTGCCGACGGCCCCTGCGTGTCCCTCGAGACGGCCCATCCGGCAAAGTTCCCCGATGAGATCATTGAACTGCTCAGGATCACCCCGGATCTGCCCGACAGCATGAAAGACCTCGATAAGCGCCAGGGGGCCACCATTGACCTGCCCGCCGATTACGGCGCGTTCAAAGACTACCTGCGGGAAAATCTCAAAGTCGGCGACTGACCCATTTCGGAATTCGAAAAACGTAAAACGGATAACGGAAACCGGGAAATGGGATTTGGTAATTGGGTGTTCAGAAAACGGATAACGTGAAACCTTTTATACGTTTCATGTTTCATGTTTCAAGTTCGATCCGGTATGGAAGGCATTTAACAACCTGAAACTTTAAACCTGAAACGTGAAACTTTAACTTTTATCTCGTCATCACATATTTCTGCTCACCCTCGGGCACGTACCACTTGATGAAATTGTAGCCGATTCCCAGGGGCGCCGGCTTAATTCCCCTGAAGCGGGCGCTGATGATTGGAAGTGAGTCGGGATAATACAGGAACGTGTAAGGCTGGTCTTCAGAAAAGATTTCCTGAATCCGGTCATAGCAGCGTTTCCGTTCTTTCATGTCGAAGGTTGATCGCCCCTCTTCCAGCAGCCGGTCCACCTCCTCATTTCTGTAGGATATGAAATTCAGCTCTCCCGGCTTGGTCTTGCTCGAATGCCAGACATCATAGAGATCGGGATCGAGGGTAACAGTCCATCCGAGGATTGTTGCGTCGAACCGTTTTTTATTGATGAACTCATTGATAAAAGCAGCCCATTCAACAACCCGTATCTCCACTCTTATCCCCACATCGGCAAGACGCCGCTGTATGATCTCGGCACACTTGGCCCTGACTTCGTTTCCCTGGTTGGTAATGATTTCGAAGGAGAAGGGCGTGCCGCCCCTGTCGAGGAGGCCGTCTCCGTCGGTATCTCGCCACCCCGCTTCGGCAAGGAGTTTCCGTGATTCTTCAGGGTCATACGGATAACGCCTCACGTTCGGATTATGCGCCCAGGTGCCCGGTTTGAACGGGCCGGTGGCAATCTTCCCCAATCCCAGCAAGACGCCGGTGATGATTTCTTCTTTGTTGACGGCGTGAGAGATGGCCTGCCGTACCCTCCTGTCCTGAAACAGCGGGTTTTCGAGGTTATACCCCAGATAGGTGTAGCTGAATGAAAGGTATCGATACTTGTTGAAATTTTTCCGGAAGAGAGGCGTTTCCGTTTGCCGGGTGTACTGGAGGGGCGTCAGATTCATCTGATCGACTCCCTGTGCCCGCAGTTCAAGAAACATCGTCGCCATATCGGGGATAATTCGCAGGATGTATCCGTCGATATATGGCCTTCCCTCGAAATAATCTTTATTTGAGACGAGAACGATCTTCTGGCCCGTCACCCACTCCTTGAAGATATACGGTCCCGTCCCCACGGGATGACGGGACAGAGGCGACTGGGTGATATCTTTTCCTTCGAGAAGATGGGCGGGAAGGACCGCCGCCGCCCAGCTCGGCAGGGCCGGAGCAAAGGGCTTGTCGTAGGTCACGCGAAAGGTATAGGGATCGACAACCTCCGCTTTGCTAACCTTGAGAAAATCACCCGCATAGGCCGTCGGTGTTTTCGGGTCGACAGTTACCCGGTACGTGTAGAGGACATCGTCGGCGGTGAAGGGATGCCCGTCATGCCATCGGACATCGCGCCGCAGGTGGAACGTTATGACCAACCCATCATCGGAGATGTCCCACGACTCGGCGAGGTCTCCCACAAGGTCAAGGTCTTTATCGTATTTCACCAGTCCGTTAAAGACGAGCCCTGAAATACTGTGAGACGTAGAGTCGGTTGAAAGTACGGGAATCAGGTTGGACGCGTCGCCGATGGATCCCTCCACAATAATATCGCCGTATGCTGGCGCCGACGGGGCCTTTTTCCCATTGCTTCCCGCTTCAGGCGCTCTCCCCTGCTCGCCGGAACATCCCCAGGAAACAATGAGAATGGCCGCAATGAGAAGAGCCATGAATGGATGTGACAAACGTCTTATGGAGTGCTGCATGGTGATAACGTCGGTCATTGTTTTATTGTCTCCACAGACGGCGTCGCCGGAAGGGTTCACGGATAGCGCGGGTATGGTCATGCTTTTTTTCATTGCCCGGTCGTTTCCTCCGCCTCCTTCATCGTTACACGTTGTCCGGGGAAGCGTGCCGATTCGGTTGATTCTACGACCGGTTCCAAGGTTTCCCCGGGTTTGTGGGTCATCACAGTGCCTCCGTACCATAGTAACCAATGGGTTAATTTTCAAGAGGAAAATATAAATTCCCGGAATAATTGAAGATATCTTGATGTTTAGGGGGTGTTTCTTTTGTGCAATTAATGATGACATATTGACATTACAGGAATTTTACTCTACAAAGAGAGCTCAATACAATAATCTACAGTGAGGAGCGTGAATGTGAATCAGGCATGGGCTGTTACAACCGTTGATCTTGGCAGTCAATTTCACGGTAATATTTTCGAAATGATTCTGGGGGCCGGACCGATGGTCCAGCTTGTTCTCGTGACCCTTCTCTTCTTCTCTGTCATTTCATGGGCAATTATCCTCATGAAGTACAGGATTATCAGGAAAGCGAAAAAAGAGAACGTCATGTTTCTCGATACGTACATGAAAAGCAACAACTTTTCGGAAATATTCGTCGAATCGAAGAAATTCAAGTATTCGACGGTTGCCGAAGTCTTCAGGGCCGGCTACACCGAACTGGGCAAGCTGGCAAAGGTGAGGAAGGATTCGACTCAAGGAGGAGACAATCCCGGCGATGAAATCGCATCGTTCGAGCTCCGGGGCATCGACAACGTTGAAAGGGCGCTGAACCGGGCCAGTGAATCGGAGAGCTCAAAACTCGAAGGGTTCCTGTCATTCCTCGCGACGACAGGAAACGCAAGCCCGTTCATCGGCCTTTTCGGGACTGTCTGGGGAATCATGAACGCCTTCCGCGGCATCGGGGCAAAAGGAACGGCCACGCTGGCAGTGGTTGCCCCGGGAATATCCGAGGCCCTCATCGCCACGGCCGCCGGTCTCGCCGCAGCGATTCCCGCTGTTATCTTTTACAATTATTACTTGAACCAGACGAAGCTTATCGCACTGGAAACCGATGGCTTTGCATCGGAATTTTTGAACATCATAGAAAGGTATTACGTTAAGACGATACGTTAATGAGAAACGGAAGAAACAGAAAGAACAGCGATAAAAAACTGGTATCGGAGATAAACGTGACCCCCCTTGTCGACGTGGTCCTCGTGCTCCTGATTATCTTTATGGTAACGGCTCCGATGCTTCAGATGGGTATTTCCGTCAATCTTCCCCGCGTCCAGGCGAAAAGCATGGACGTGAGTGAAGAAAAGCTTGTACTCACCGTGAACAATGACAAGGAAATCTTCATCAACAAATACAAAACGACCATTGCCGATTTGAAGCCGAAACTTGAAAGCATCTTTGCAAGCAGGATCGACAGAGAGATCTTTATGCGTGCCGATGAAAAGGTTCCGTACGGCTTTGTCATTCAGGTTATGTCTGAAGTGCGGAAGGCCGGCGTTGATAAGCTCGGAATGATAACGGAGCCTCCGGGAAAATCGCAATGACGTCTCTGAGACTGAAACGAAAAAAAAATGACGGCATCAGTTTGAACAGCATGGTGTTGCTGTCCTTCCTCCTGCATGCCCTGATCCTTTCAATCCTTATCCTTTCTCCGTCATGGCCGACACCGAAATGGACCTTCGGTCCCGTTTACACCGTCGACCTTGTGAGCATGTCCGCACCCGACCGAGGCGATATGACATCAGCGGTGGCGAGTAACATGGTAACAAGGAATCGCCCGGTAGTCCTGAAAAAACAGGTGGGAGCCCTGCCGTCAGAACCCATTTATCCCGTGAAAACCAGTAAAAAAGATTTTTCCGGCGAGATGGATAAGGTAATTGAAAATATCCGGAACCGTACCGCCACGTCACCCGGAGACGCCCGCCCCCGCTCATCCGGCAGCAATGTGGAAATGACCATGAAAATGCGGGTTTTCTACTCTGTTATCTGGTCCCGGATACGTGAACAGTGGGCCCTTCCCGAGGAAATCCTGCCGAGTGAAGCGTATGAAGCAGTCATTGCCGTGACGATCTTGCGGAACGGAGCTCTCGCCGATCTCGCATTTGAAAAGAAGTCGGGAAATGAATATTTCGACGAATCGGCGCTCAAAGCGATTAAAAAGGCGATGCCATTCCCGGTATTGCCCGAATGGTACATGGAGAGCAGTTTGGAAATTGGAATACGGTTCCGGTCATCGGAACTCAGGTAGGACGGCGCCGGGAACGGAAAACAGGTATGATGGAGCAGAATCCTGACGGGCTGTTGCCCAAAGAGCAATTCATTTGAGCGGTCTTCAAAACGAAGGCTAAGGGCAAAAGGCTCAAGGCACAGGGCGGAGGTTCGTGTTGTGGAATTGCCTGGAGCAAGCGGTAGATTTATCAAAAAGCTCCATAGACCCAGTGAAAATCAATTGTTATTTGTACAAAAAATTTGCATTTACGGATGTGAAGTTTATGAGAACGATAAGAATTCTGATCATACTGGCTTTTCTCCTGTCAGGTAATACCGCTTTGGGGAAGATGTACATCGATATCGATTCTCCCGCCTTTCAACAGTTTCCAATGGCGATTCCCGATTTTAAGAATATCGACGGAAGCGATGAGAAGACAGTCATGTCAGGAGAGTTGCCCAAGATCCTTTCCTCCAAGCTTTCTCTTACGGGATACTTTCGAATAATCGACAAGAAGGCGTATATTGAGGATCAGGAAATGGCCGGCATCACGGCCGAGACAACCGATTTCGCCGATTGGTCGGCAATTGGAGCCGAATTTCTGGTAAAAGGAGGGTATGCCGAAACACCCGAGGGCATCTCCATCGAACTCAGGCTCTTCGACGTCGTCGAGGGAAAGCTTATCACCGGTAAAAAATACTGGGGGACCCGGAATGAATTGAATGCCGTTGCGATAAAGTTCGTCGATGAGATCCTCCTGGCCCTGACAGGCACCCCCGGCGTTTTTGACACAAAGATCGCTTTCACCGGTAAGAAAGGGAAAATTTCCGACATATATGTTGTTAATTTCGATGGTTCCGGCATTGAGACAGTGACCAAAACCAAAGCCATAACAGTGCTCCCCCACTGGTCGACCGACGGGGCCACGCTGTCGTTCACATCCTACATGAAGGCGAATCCCGACCTCTACCTCCTTGATATGCCGACACGAAAGATGGCACGGCTGTCGCACTACAAGGGGCTGAACCTCTCCGGCCCATGGTCACCCGACGGGAAGAAACTCCTGTTGACGTTGAGCAAGGATGGAAATGAAGAAATATATGTCATGGACAACAGTGACAGAAAGCTGACCCGCCTTACCCGGGATCCTGCCATCGATGTATCCCCCAGTTGGTCGCCCGACGGGTCTCAGATCGCCTTTGTGTCGAACAGGTCCGGTTCACCCCAGATATTCATTATGAACAGCGACGGCAGCAAGACGAGACGTCTGACCTTTGAAGGAAAATACAATACATCTCCCTCGTGGTGTCCGACGGGAAATAGAATTGTCTATGAAGGAACATCGAACGGTTCGTTTCAGCTGTTTTCCATCAATGAAGATGGTAGTAACGGCATACAACTCACCTTTGAAAAGGGGGGCTGTGAATACCCCACGTGGTCTCCAGATGGACGTTATATAGCTTTCAGCTCAGGCGGAAACGGCAAGGCTCGAATATGTGTTATTAATTCTAACGGCTTACATCATCGTGTCGTGTATGAGAATCCCGAACTGGACGCTGTCTATCCATCATGGTCACCCCATTTGAGCCATTCGGTTCCGTAAAAATCACGAGACGCCGGGCAGGTTTTCCGCTGCAATGAAGAGGGACCTGGCCTCGACTCCCATCGGTGGGCTGTATGAAAAAACGAGAAAACCATCCATTTTTACGAAAGCACCAATTGTATTGGTGTCTGATTTTATGATATGGTTATTTTTGTGAGCGGATTGATACTCCCTCGGGCAATGGCAGATAAGCCCGTACCGTGAGGCGAAGTCATCAATCCGGTTGATTTCTGAAAAGGTTCGATGACGCGAATATGAAGAAAAGGTTTCTCAACGGTTTGAACCTGTTAAATCTCGGGCCACGGAATCTGACGGTTTCAGACGGCGATAATTTACATTGGCGGCATTGCCGCATGAGTTTACCCGTCACGAAGAAGAGGAAAAAGGAGGATCGGTCATGACTAAAAATCTGAAAGTTCTGGGGTTGGTTGCGGCACTCTGTTGTTTCGTAGCGTTTGGTATGTGGGGATGCGCGAAGGAGCAGGTCGTAAAAGATGAAACGATCGCCGCCGAAGAAGCGGCTCCCGCGGAAGCAGCAGTGGCGGAGGCAGCCGCAAAGGCGGAAGAGCAGGAGCGGGTCCTGAAAGAACAGCAGGAAATGGAAAATGCTCGAAAGGCCCAGGAACTCGTTCTCCAGCAAGCGGCATCATTCGCCGACATTAATTTTGATTTTGATAAATATGACCTGAAACCGGAAGCCCGTGACATATTAAGAGATCATGCCGACTGGCTGATGCAGCATTACGAATTTGAGGCGATCATTGAAGGCCACTGTGACGAACGGGGGACCCGGGAATACAACCTCGCCCTCGGCGAACGGCGTGCAGAGGCGGCACGGGACTATCTCTTAAAACTCGGCGTTGAAAAGGAGAGATTGACAACCATCAGCTACGGCGAAGAGCTCCCCGTTGATACCGGCCATGATGAAGAGGCGTGGGCAAAGAATCGACGGTGCCACTTTGTTGTGGTATCCTCAAAACAATAGCAGCCAGGGAACGAATAAGACGTGAAGCGATATATCGTTATACTCGCCGGGATTGCCCTGGTAATTACCGGATGCGCCACCAGCAAGGACCTCAGAACAGTGTCCCACAGTCTCGGCACGAAAATCAGTGCCGTGGAGCATGACCTGTCCTCCATGAAAAAGGAAGTGGCACATCTTCAGGAAACGTCCAATCAGATTGAGACCCGAAGCAAATCCCTCAGCAAGAATCAGGCCGATGCCGGGGCTGATGTCATTACGCTGAGAGATGAAGTGCGGAATCTCAGGGGTGAACTGGAGACCATCAGGAACGCGCTGTCGGTTCTTGAATCGAGTATCAAGGGCGAGGAAGCAGCGGGGATCAGAGGAAAACTCGACGATCTTTCATTCAGAATACAGTACGTAGAGAATTTTATAGGCATCGGCAAGAAATCGGAGCAGGAAAAGGAGCCGGCAAAAGCGGCGGAAGGCCGCAAAGATGCTTCTGGAATCGATAAGGAAAAGGCGTATGCCGACGCTTACGATTCCTTTAAGGCCGGTAATTACGCGGAAGCGAGAGAAAAATTCCGAACCTTCATCAAAACCTTCCCCGACACGGAATATTCTGATAACGCCCAGTTCTGGATCGGCGAGTGTTTCTACGTCGATAAAGAATACGAGAAAGCGATTCTCGAATATGAAAGCGTTATCAAGAAGTATCCGAAGGGGAACAAAGTCCCCAACGCAATTCTCAAACAGGCGCTGGCATTTGTGAAGCTGGGGGATAATGAGAGCGCCAAGCTGCTCTTTCAGCGGGTCATACGGGAGTATCCAAACACGAGCCCGGCTCGGATTGCCCGTAAGCGGCTCTCGGAGAGTTAACGAAGTTAGGAACGACACATCATTTTTTTAACAGTCATGCTGCCACATTCATTAGATCCCAAGAAAATGAATGTGGCAGTTTTTTTACGGGGCCGGCCCGTCGCCCCACGTGCAGCCTATTCAATAATCACGGGCTGCAGCCCTTCCGGAACAGGAAGGTCAAAAAGTCCTTCTCGGTCATTTTCCATCGGTTGTAGCTGAGAATATCGAATAGTGGCGTGTATCTTTCGAGGCTTCTTTATGTCGATCTCAATTGTGTAGGGGACCACCGCATCTCCAAGCTTTCTATGATCTTCGAATACCACCGAATAGATGACCTCATCATGATCATACAGTGACATGCGGCGAATCGTGGTGTCTTCCAGGCCGACCATGATGGAGGATGTGACGATGCCGTCCGTCACCGAATCGATGCGGTATCCATTCTCCGTCATGGCACCCCTGAGAGTACAGGATATTCCGATGTTCGGAGGAAGCGCTCCCGTCAGGAGAGGAATGATTTCGTCCCCGTCGAGCATGATTCGAAAAAAGGTATAAAGATTTTCCTTCGACGATTCCCCTATGTAGAAATGATCCTCACCAGGAAGGAATACTTTCAGGATTCCGTCTTTTACCGACAGAAAGAAATCAGGCGTTCCAAAATACGGGAGAGCGTCGACTCTGAGGCGATCAGGCCGTTTCACGATGATGGCAACGTTTCGTACGTATCGTCCATTCGGAGTGTCAACAGAGACCTTTGCCTTTCCCTGTATGCCTTCCGTCGCCCGATCTTTCATCTTAACCTTTTGCAGGATCTGCTCCGGAGACTGAAGAATACCGACCTGAGGAGAAACGTTCAGGCGAGGGGTACACCCGGCAACGGTGAAGATGATGACGGCGGCGGCCGTCATAAGAACGTTCGTTACGTTCATTGGTCGAATCATCTCCCCGCGGGCCCGTCCACAATTCGCCATTTTCTATTCTTTCCCCTCAGGCCGCCGCCCCTGCCGCGCAGCTTGCTCGATTACCCCTTTGATTTTGGCCATGAGAGTTTCCGAATCCCTGGGCTTAAGTTTCAGTGCCTTTCGATACGTGGCGAGCGCTTTCCGATAAAGCCCCGCCCGGGCATAGGCGTCTCCCAGGTGTTCTGTTATCGTGGGATCATCGGGAATAAGCGACAGGGCTTTTTCGAGATACCGGATGGCAAGATCCATCTTGTTTTGCTTGAAATAGAGCCACCCGAGGCTGTCGGTTATGAAACCGTTGTTCGGTTTTAATCTCAGGGCTTTCTGGATCATCCGCTGAGCTTCGTCGAGCTTGATGCCCCTGTCAGCATAGCTATAGCCGATAAAATTGAGCGCTTCCGCGTTGTCTTCGTCGATTTTCAGCACCTCTTCCATCTCTCTCATGCTCTCTTCATGCCGGCCCGCATTCTCGTAAAGGACACCGAGCCGATAATGAAGGTTTGCGCTCTGAGGCAAGAAGAGAAGGCCTCGTTTCAATATTCCTTCGGCATTTTCCACATCACCGTCCTCTTCATGAAGAGCCGCGAGGAACCCGAGGAGTTCGTCGCTGTTTCCTTTTTTATCAAGCGCCGTTTTGATGAGATCGATGGCCTCCCTGACGCGTCCTCCGTCTTTCAGGATCATCCCCATCTGGATCCTGGCCGATTCATAAAGTTTCGATCCCGGAGGTATCTCCTGGAATTCCCTGAATGCCCGACCGTGTTCTCCTTGCTCTTCACATGACGATGCAAGGAAGTACCGTGCCCGGTCATTGAGGGGATCTTTGGCAAGCACCGAACTAAACTCCTGTATTGCACCGTCGAAATTGGCCCCTTCGAAAAAATAGACGAGACCGAGGGAGAAACGGGCATCGAGGTTCGTGCTGTCACGACTGAGGATTTCCTTGAATTCTTTCTCCGCCTCTCCATAGCGGTTCAAATCAAGATATGCCTTTCCGAGCTTGAATCTCGCTTCAAGCCCGAAGGGATTTGCCTCGATGAGCTTCCGGTATACCTCAATGACGTCGTCGGTCCTGTTCTGCATTTCATACATGAGGGCAAGATCGATAAGTGCCGATTCGAAAAAAGGTTTAATATTAAGAGTCTTTTTCAACCAGGTTTCCGCTTCGTCATAGCGCTTCATGCCGGCATATATCTTCGCCATATAATAGTGCCCCATGAGATTTCCCGGTTCCAGTTTCAGAAATTCTCTCAGGCTCGAAATGGCCATCTCGTAGTCCTTACTGTCTCGGTACAGAAGGCTGAGATACAGATACGGTTCCACCCGTTTCGGATCGGATTGTATGATATGAGTGAACGCTTTGATGGCGTTATCATTTTCCTGTAACTTGACGTAAAGGCTGCCCAGAAGCAGGTAGGTGTCGAGGTAATCTGGATGATAAATAGTAGATTTTTCGAGCAATTCTATTGCTTTGGTAATATTGTCTTTTCTGACATACAGTTGAGCGAGGGACACCGTCACCGATGGCTGCCATGGATCAATACGGAGTGTTGTTTCATACTCACGGATGGCCTTTTCATAATCGTCGTTCAACTCGTGGTTGACTCCGAGTGAGTAGTGATAATAGGCGTCGGCAGACGTGATCTTCTCCTCAGGACGCTGCCCTGCGATCTCCCCCATATGGTGAGCACAGGCACCCATCATAATGGCGGCTGCGAGGATGATCATCGTTGTGTAGCGTATTTTTTTCATATCGTTGACAACCGTGTGTTGCGGGAGTTGCTTTCTCACCTGCCGCATTGAATTGAACAGCAAGCGCATTCCCCGCAACTTGTTGCGGGGAGCTTCAATTATTCAGGAAACAAGTTCCGATACAGGTACAATCTCTATCCCATTCGCCCGAAACAGGGGGAGCGCCACCTTCAGGGCATCGATGGTGCTCTTGTAGGGGTGTCCGATGAATATCAGCGTATGCCAATCGTTTTTCTTTTCCATAAGTGATTTCATAATATTAACCGTATCGGCAAAATCCGAGTTGTTATCGATAAAAATATCCCGTCCCGCGAACCGCAAGCCGATTTTCGTCGCCAGATACTGCCCCTTTGTCTGATTTGTTGTGTAGCTGTCGATAAAGAAAAGCCCCTTTTTCTTCAATTCATCGAAAACGATGGCAAGTTTCTCATCGTTTTCCATAAAACGTGATCCCATATGATTATTAACGCCAATCGCATAGGGAACGGATTGCATATCCCTTTCTATATTCCGCCGAATTTCAGATTCGCTCATGGAGAGAAGCAACGCTCCGTCGCCCGGATTTTTCTCAGGATACAGCGACGGTTCCATGGGGAGATGAAGAATAATTTCCCTGCCCGCCCGGTGTGCCTTTCGCGCCGCAGTCGTCGAGTAGGGGCAATGAGGGAGAATAGACAGCGTGACAGGCTCTTTCATGGCGATGATTTCCTGAACCGGCCACAATTCGTACCCGATGTCGTCTATGATGACGGCAACACGCCTCCTGCCGCTCCACGTTCCTTCTTCGCGGGGAGGCGGAGAAGGGTAAAATGTTTCCTCTGAGGATCCCGGGCCGGATGACGGCTTTTTTGTCACGGAACGGCAGTGAAAATACAGGTATGGAACGGTAGCGATCAGGAGAAAAATAACACTGAGCCAGATAGCAAAAGAGATACCTCTTGGGAGGTTTTTTCTTTTCTGTTTCTTTTTCTTCACCAACGGTGAAAACCTCAGCCCTTTTTGATCAATTGAAACAGTTCCCAACTCCTGAGTAAGTCTACAGCCCGTTTCAGTTGATTATCATTCTGCAGCAATCGTTCTTCACCGCTCGTGTCTACCCCCTCATTTTCCTCTTCCTCTGCTTTTAAATGACCCTTCAGATCCCTTTCACCGATGGCCTTCACACCGTTATCATTGTTCTGTTTTACATGTTCAACGTCGATATCGGGCGTTATGCCCTTCGCCTGTATGGATGTTCCATCCGGTGTATAGTATTTTGCAGTGGTGAGCTTCAGCGCCGATCCGTCGCCAAGGGGAATAACGATCTGCACTGAACCCTTACCGAAGGTCTGGGTGCCCAGAAGGAGCGCCCTCTTATTATCCCGCAGTGCACCGGCGACTATTTCAGATGCGCTGGCGCTTCCCCGATTGATCAGGACAATGATGGGGCATGTCGGCTCGTCTCCATCGTCCGTTGCCTGGTATGTCTTATCGGCGGCGGATCTTCTTCCCTTGGTTGATACGACGACACCTTTTTTCAGAAAGATGTCGGAAACCTTGATTGCCTGGTCAAGAAGCCCCCCGGGATTATTCCTGACGTCGATTATAAGGCCCTTCATCGGTTCTTTCTCCGTGTTCAGTTTCCTCAGCGCCTTTTTTGTTTCATCAGACGTATTTTCATGGAAGGATGCGATCCGGATCACCCCGATCCGGTTTTCCAGCAATCGGTGTTTCACACTGATTATTTTGATAATATCTCTCGTAATGGTAAAATCTTTTGGCTTCTCAAATCCCTCACGCATGATGGAGATCGTTACATTCGTGCCTTTCGGCCCTCTCAGCTTCTGAACGGCGTCAAAGAGAGAAAAGCCTTTTGTGGATTCCCCTTCAATGGCGACAATTTGATCCTGAGCTTTGATTCCAGCCTCATAGGCCGGTGTGTCTTCGATTGGTGACACAACAGTAATAATGTCATCCTGTATGGAAATTTCGATACCGAGCCCCCCGAATGCACCTTTCGTATCGACCTGCAGCTCTTTATACATTTCGGCATTCATATAGGTGCTGTGAGGATCAAGTGCCCTGGTCATACCCTTGATGGCACCTTCGATAATGACCGCCGGGTCGATTTCCTCTACGTAGTTTTTTTCGATCAGATCGAGCGCCTCGTTGAACAATTTCAGATTGTCGTAGATATCCCTGTTTTCCGCTGTAGCTGTTTTCGTAACACTTGATATCAACAGGATTGAGATGATGAGAAGTGTCGCTAGGAAAATCGGGATGCCGGCATTTATCAACACCTTTCGTTTCATGAAAGCCTCCATGGTCAGTCACAGATTATAACAAATGATGCTAACACTATTATGGAGCTAATTTCCATAATTTTTTCAATTATTTTTCGGGAGGAGCCGCCGCATTGTTTGCCTGTCGCCACTGACACGGCAGATCAGTGGAAGCGGGTCGGAACATATTATGTTGCGATAACGGTTTGTTAAAAGTGCGGCGAGTTATGAGGCAGGCCGGGCATCCGAGAAGAGACGATTTCATGGCTATCGAGTATCGGCGACATTGGTTTCAGCGGGATTGACAGTGAGAGACCTTTTAAGAATGCTCAGTTCTGTTCAAAGTCAAGGAATACAAGAATTTTAAGCCCATAAATACATTGATTATTTTGAGGATTAAACTTTAAGCATGACGCCGGAATTGGGCAAAAGGGGGCGTTGTGGAAAGGTTTCATTGAATCATTCTATCCCAGAGAAGGGTGGCATATCTCGAGGGATAATCCTGAGGTGATATTTCTGCTCACTGTCATACGTCCGATGACCGAATGATGATGACGTTTTCAACGTCAAGGAATGTATGCCACGCATTCAGCAAGGCTTTTGAGAGTTATCGGAGCTGCTCCAGCGGCACCGCGAACGGGGAAACGCACCATTCCGACCCCGTTGTTCATCCGATAGGCACACCATGATCAACGATGCCGCCCTCTTACACTTCAGATTATCGATCAAGCGCTTCCTTTGCCTCATATTTAAAGGATACATTGATCCTTGCCCGATATGACGCGACCTTGCCGTCTTCGATCACCATATCGAGTTTGTTGACTTCCACAACTCTCAGGTCGGTGAGGCTCTGTGCTGCCAACTCGACGGCATTTTTGGCGGCATCTTCCCACGACGTTTCGCTCGTACCGACTAATTCAATGATCTTGTAAACTCTGGACGGCATACCCCTCCTCCTTTATCGTTGTGTGATTATCGTACGATCTCTTTCGACAGGCCGGTCGGTTCTGTCACCACGACGACACCATGGATTGTACGTTCAACTATACACTATCGGACACAATTAAACAATCGTGGAAAGAGGCGAAAATAATGGGCGATAGGCTAAGGGCGCAGGGCACAAGGCAAACTACAACGTTTCAGGGGGCAGGTTGCAGGTTTCGAGTTTAAGGTTCCACGTTTCAGGTTTTACGTTATACGATTTACGATATACGATATCCGTTTTCCGAACTTCGTTTTACGATTTACGATATTCGTTTTCCGAATTACGATTTCCCATTTTCCAATTACTAATTTCCGGTTTCCAAACCACGATGGGCATTATTTAGTGAGAGTCGACATGCCTCAGTTCGGCATTGATGAGTTTTCGATCTTTCCAGAGATGTTCGATGAAATCACGCATGGTAACTTCTTCAGTCTGCTGAGATCCTGATGTCGATGCAAAAACGGTGCAGGTATCCTGGTCGCGTTCACACCTGACAGTCATCATGCCCCCGTTGACACCCATGAGCGGTACGTAATAATGAAAACTCTTTCCGAAATATCTTATTTCTTCGGCAAGATATCGTGCATCGTCTTTTGACCTGATTTGAAATTTTCTTTTTGTTTCCATAGACGTTGCTCCTGCTCAATTGTCTTACTGTGCGAGATAACAGCGGGGCTCCGTTGATCAATGGCACTCACAATCAGCCCACTTCTTTCGCCCACCGTCCTCCTTTCAGGCATTATGTTGATTTACTCTTTCCACTTCCGGGAGAATCTCCCGCATGTCCCCCGGGGAACAGATGTCATGATGGTTTCTGCGCGGTTGAGTTCTGGCAAGCCGAGACGTTTAACAGAGAATTGCGGTATGTGAACAGGTGTTTATATCGATTGACACTACCGGTCGTTCACAAAAAGAGGATATATCCAGTTGATCCCTCGCGTGAACAATTATTTAATAGGACGAGGAGAAGAAAAAATCAATACCAATTAATTGCCGGCAATCTCCCACCGATATACTGGTATTATGAGAGAGTTAACAGGTATGATCGGAGATTCATTTTTTTGTTTCTAAGGCCCAGTTTTTTTCTGATATTTTCCCGGTGAAACTCAATCGCCCTCGGAGAGAGATTGAGCAATTCAGAAATTTCCTTTGACGATTTTCCCTCTTTCACGAAGGTTGCTACCTGAAGTTCTCTGGGAGTCAGATTAAAGTGATGCACCGTCATGTTTCGCAGAAAGGGTGAAATAATATTGCGCAAGTTCAACTCAAGAATGCTGAGGAACGCCGACTGCTCCGAAGATGTCCGGCAGGCCTTGATTTTTTCGATGCAGGGCAGTATAAGCTCCCGCACGTTGGCATGAACGGTACTCTGAAATTCTATCTTGTCATCATCCTTGTGGTGGAGCAGCACCTTCAGTGCGGTGTTTGCCTCCTCGAGATACTTCGATTTTACTTCCAGCTCGAGTTTGCTTCTTCTCAGCGCTTCCTCAGCCTGCCGGCGTTTTGAAATGTCCCTTGTTACACCGAGAATTTCGACAGGGCGGTTGTCACTGTCCCGTAAGAATGTCATTTTGTGTTCCGTCCAGATGAGCGTCCCATCCTTGTGCACCTGTTGAAGCTCAACTGTTCGCGATTGGAAAGGTTTCCCCGGAACCTTCCGCTCCCGCTCCCGATCTTCGCTCAACAACTGCCGAGCCTTTAAAAGCGACTCTTTTGTCAGGATCATATCCACCGTTTTACCGATAATTTCATCGGCGGTATATCCCAGAAGTTTCTCCACGGAAGGACTCACATATAAATATCTAAGCTCCAGATCGGTCGTCCAGATTATATCAAGAACATTTTCGGCGAGAAGCCGGTACTTCTGTTCGCTTTCCTCCAGTGCACGGTCGCGCTTCTTGTGTTCGGTAATGTCCAAAAATGACGCGACACTCCTCTTCGTTCCCTCTATCATGTCTACGGTAATCATAATATCTTTCATCTCACCGGATCGATTAACAAGCCTGATTTCGTAATTGCGCGGCGCCGATGATTGGTCGATTCTCCGACATCGGTGATAGTCTTCCATGATCAACCGATCGCTGTCGGCAATGAAGTCAGTCCATTTCATGGAACCGGCAATTTCTGTCTGGCTGTACCCGGTCAGACGCTCGAACTCTTTGTTCGCCAGAAAGATCCTCATATCGTCTTCTATAACAATAGTCGCCGCACCAGTCGCTTCGAAAACGGCCCTGTAAAGGTCGCGCGCCGCCATAATCTCATCATATTCCTCATTCCGGGGATGCGGAGAACCGGCTGATTCAAATCCGGCGAGGCGCTGCCGGGCACTCTCCAACTCGGCGTCTAATTGCTTTTTTGTTTTTCGCCTTTTGTCTTTCATGGGCACCTTTCGGGAACCGAAAGCCGAATAAGGTAAATCGAATACCGAACAGGCAGCATTATAATTCGGAATTGGGAAAACGGCAATTGGGAATTCGGAAATCGGATACCGGAAACCGGATATCGTTGCTCGGAAAACGTAAGACGTGAAACCTGAAACCTTAAACTTGACAAGGCCGCAAAAAGTCACGCAACCGCTTGATCACCCCACCGGCTCACGCGACGATGCGAGGTGA
>JAFGWZ010000010.1 GCA_016936905.1 Deltaproteobacteria bacterium
CTATGTCTGCTTCAACAGCGCCTGTGGCCGTCCCACAACGGACATAGCAACAATGCTGTCACTGCTGGGCGCAGAGGAATCCGACGATACTTCAGGCGGCAGAAGAACCCTCTCAATGACAAAGGAGGAATAGTATGAACCTGAGAGATTATTTTGAAAGCACGGCGGGGATGGGCGTGCTTGCCACGGCGGACGGAGAAGGGATCGTCAACGCGGCGATTTATGCCCGCCCCCATGTCATCGACAACGACACGGTGGCGTTCATCATGAATGTCCGAAGGAGCTATAACAACGTGGCGGAAAATCCCCATGCCGCCTACCTTTTCCGGGAAGACGGGCCGGGATACAAGGGAATCAGGCTTTATCTTACCAGAACCGTTGTCGAATCGGATCGGAACATGATCGAATCGATGATGAGGAAAAAGCACGGAGTTCCACCGGCAGACGGAGAAGAACCGAAACGCCGTCTTGTCTCGTTCCATGTCGATGATATACGTCCCCTTGTTGGAGATCACTGAAACCCGGAGAGGCCATGGCGGAAAGGAGGACTCCATGAATATCTTCATGACGGGAGGATCGGGTTTTGTGGGAACGACCCTGACACGGGAATTGACCGCACGGGGGCACGAAGTGACCGTTCTGTCAAGGCCCGTAGAAAAAAGGCACACGCTGCCCGACGGCGCGTCC
This sequence comes from Deltaproteobacteria bacterium, assembly GCA_016936905.1. Taxonomy (GTDB): domain Bacteria; phylum Desulfobacterota; class Syntrophia; order Syntrophales; family UBA6807; genus DSDU01. The sequence goes on from JAFGWZ010000010.1 coordinate 688, forward strand.
TTCCTTGAAGGCGATCCCACAGACAAGGGGCCGTGGCAGGAGCATGTGGCCGATCACGACATATTCATCAACCTTGCCGGCGCTTCCATCTTCAGCAAGTGGACGGATGAAAAGAAAAAAGAAATCAGGGAAAGCCGGATTCTGACGACCAGAAACCTCGTAGAGGCCATGAGTGCCCGGCAGGGAAAGGAAACACATCTTCTCAGCACCTCCGCGGTGGGATTCTACGGATATCACGGTGATGAATTTCTCGATGAATCCAGCCTCGCCGGGACGGATTTCCTCGCGACCATCGCAGCCGACTGGGAAGCCACCGCCCTGGGTGCGGAACAGTTCGGAGTCCGTGTCGTCCTTTGCCGGTTCGGTATCGTCCTGGGGAAACGGGGCGGCGCTCTCGAAAAGATGTCGTCGGCATTCAAATACTGGATGGGAAGCCCCCTCGGTTCGGGAAAGCAATGGGTCTCCTGGATTCACGAGCAGGACCTGGCCCGGATCTTTCTCTTTCTCCTGGACCATAAAGACCTGAAGGGACCTGTAAATTTTACGGCACCCGAACCGGTGCGCAACAGAGAAATGACAGAAATTCTTGGAAGAACACTCGAGAAACCGACCTTTCTTCCCCCTGTTACACCTTTCTTCATCAAGATGATTCTGGGTGAGTTCGGGGATGTTCTGCTCAAGGGACAGCGGGTGATTCCCGACATGCTGCTGAGGAATGGATATGAGTTTCTCTTTCCTACGATGGAAGCTGCATTAAAAGATCTTTTCAGAAAGTAATTTTGTGATATAATGCAGAATCTTGATCATTCACACGTGACCGTGGATTCAACCAATCACCAAGGAGGGATTTTCCATGATCATCAGATGCTGGGGGGCGAGAGGTTCCATACCTGTGTCGGGACCCGAATATATAAAATACGGGGGCGATACAACCTGCGTCGAAATCAGGACAAAGAACGATGAGATTATCATCATTGACGCCGGGTCAAGTATCCGGCGAGTTGGAAACCGCCTCATTAAGGAAGGCCGCCTTGAATTCACCATGATCTTTACCCATGCTCACTGGGATCATGTCATGGGATTCCCCTTCTTCAAACCGATCTACGTGTCAAAGAGCAGGATCAACGTCTGCGGATGTCCCTTCGCCCAGTCAACCGTCGAGGAGATGATTGCCAAGGTTATGAGCCCACCGTACTTTCCTGTCAATTATAATGACATCCACGCCGACATCACCTATGGAGGCAATTGTGTCGACAGCTTCACCATAGATTCCGTGGAAGTTGTCCCGATTCCGCTGAGCCACCCCAATCAGGGCCTGGGATATAAGTTCATTGAAGATGGAAAATCGTTTGTCTTTCTCACGGACAATGAACTGACCCTGCGGCACGAGGGAGGGCTTGATTACCCGGATTATCTCGAATTTTCATCCGGCGCCGATCTCCTCATCCACGATGCTGAGTACACCGAAGAGGATTACGCAAAAACGAAAGGATGGGGGCACTCCATCTTTACAGACGCACTCCGCCTTGCCATGGAAGGAAACGTCAGGCAGTTAGGACTCTTTCACCACAACCAGGATAGATCCGACGATGGAATCGATCAAATGGTCGAACAGTGCCGGGGAATCATCAGGCGCAGCAATACATCGATGGACTGTTTTGCCGTTCATCAGAATATGGAAATATTGTTATAATGCAGCCCCCCGTTGGCGGCCCGGATGTTATCTACCTTTCGCTGATGAGACCGCATAGAAATAGCCGTCTCATCATTTTTTTGCATGGAAGGCGGGCCGAGGACTGTTTCAAACCATGGAACTGGCATTACTGAAAAACATCTTTATCATATTCGGATTGTCCATTGTTGTCCTCTTTGTCTGCCTGAGGATAAAAATACCGACGATCGTGGGGTTTCTCATTACCGGCATCGTTGCGGGGCCGCACGGACTGGGCTTCATCAGTGCCGTTGCCGAAGTCGAAACCATGTCGGAGATCGGGATCGTCCTTCTCCTGTTTACCATCGGCATCGAATTCTCATTGAAGGATCTCCTGAGGATCAAGAAACTGGTTTTTCTCGGCGGGTCGGTGCAGATCGCACTCACCGTTCTCTCTTTTTTCTTCATCGCCCGACAGGTGGGACAAACGGTTCCCCAGTCGGTCTTGATGGGCTGCCTCATGGCACTGAGCAGTACCGCCATCGTCCTGAAACTCCTTCAGGAACGGGCGGAGATCGAAAGCCCTCACGGACGTACATCCCTGGGGATACTGATTTTTCAGGATATCGCCATCGTCCCCATGATTCTCATAACGCCCGTGCTCGCCGGCGCCGGGGGAAATCTTGCCGGGTCGCTCATGCTCCTCATCGTCAAGGTAGCGGGGATCCTCATCCTGGTGTATGCCAGTTCAAAGTGGCTGGTGCCGCAGATCCTTTATCACATAGCCAGGACAAGAAACCGGGAAATATTTCTCCTGAGCATTATCATCCTCTGCCTTGCCGTGGCATGGCTCACGCACAGTCTCGGACTCTCGCTCGCTCTCGGAGCCTTCCTCGCCGGACTGATCATATCCGAATCGGAATACAGCCATCAGGCCCTGGGGAATATCCTGCCGTTCCGGGACCTGTTCATCAGTTTCTTTTTCGTGTCCATCGGTATGCTCCTCAACCTTGATTTCGTACTCCGGAACATGGGAATTATCATCCTCATCACCGCCGGTGTCGTTGTCCTCAAGGCAATCATCGCCGGTGCAACCGCGTCGCTCCTCGGGTATCCCCTTCGGACAATGATTCTCGTGGGTTGCGCACTCAGCCAGGTGGGAGAATTCTCATTTGTCCTTTCAAAGGCGGGACTACACTACGGGCTTCTCACACCGGGAAAGACATACCAGCTGTTTCTCGCCGTATCCGTCCTGACCATGATGGTGACGCCGTTTGTGATACTCGCCGCGCCCCACCTCGTCGCCGCGGCGGTCCGCCTTCCCCTTCCCCAGAAACTGAAATCGGGGGTGCACCCCGCCTTTACCGTCACGGACCTGACACGGACGGATCACCTGATCATCATAGGGTTCGGATTAAACGGCAGAAATGTGGCACGGGCGGCAAAAACGGCGGGGGTCCCCTACATCATCATCGAAATGAATCCCGAAACGGTCAGGCATGAAAAGGCCCTGGGCGAACCAATCTTTTACGGCGATGCGACCCATGAGGCAGTCTTTCACCACGCGGCAATCCACAATGCCAGGATCATTGTGATCACCATCGCCGATGCCGCGGCGACAAGAAATATCACCTCTCTCGCCCGGGCCATGAATCCGAAGATACATATTATCGCCAGAACCAGGTTCCTGCAGGAGGTCGAACCGCTCTATGAGCTGGGCGCCGATGAAGTCATCCCGGAGGAATTCGAGACCTCGGTGGAAATCTTCACCCGCGTCATGGCCAAGTACCTTATTCCCAGGGACGAAATAGAACGATTCGTCAGGGATGTCAGATCGGACGGGTATCATATGTTCAGGAGTATCTCCGCGGACGCGGTGTCGTGCTCGAACCTCCGGCATTGCCTGCCGGACATCGAGATTGCGTCATTTCGGATCGACGAAACATCTCCCCTCGCGGGAAAGACCCTCGGGGAGACTGAAATGAGGAAAAAGTATGGCGTTACCGTCCTGGCAGTGCGGCGTAACGGAACGACCATCTCAAACCCCGATATCACGATTCAATTCGCCCCCAACGATATCCTGTTCCTTCTTGGCAGACCGGAACAGTTTGCTACTATCACCAAATTGTTTTATAATGTGTGAAAATCTATGACGTGTTCGCGGCCCGAAGTGAAGAGGACACCCTGTCTTACCCGAAACAGGAAGCACCGAACGTGAAACATCTTTACAGGAGGATGATACATGCAGGTATTGGTTCTGTATTATTCAAGGACGGGCAATACGAAAAAACTTGCGGAAGCAATCGCCAAGGGGGTGGAACAGGTTGACGGTGTCGCCTGCCTGATCAGATCGGTGGAAACCGTGACGAAGGACGATCTGGTAACCAGCGGCGGAATCATCGCAGGCTCCCCGGTTTATTTCGGCACCATGGCCGCGGAGTTGAAGGAACTTTTTGACAAGTATGTGGGCATCCGGAAAAAGATGGAAAACAAGATCGGCGCCGCGTTCGCCACGTCGGCCGATCAGTCCGGCGGTAAAGAAACGACGATGCTTTCCATTATCCAGGCCTTTCTCATATACGGAATGATTATCGTCGGCGACCCCATTTCGGCAACCGGCCATTACGGTATAGCCTGCACCGGCGCTCCCGACGGGAAAATCGCGGACAACGCGGCAAAACTGGGGAAACGCGTGGCCTCGCTGGTAAAGCGGATGCATGGTGATCCCCCATGAATAAACAGCAATAAATCAAGCAAAAGGAGGCGTCACACCATGAAGAATATTCTGACACCGGTGAACCGTTGCCTGTTTACGTTTTTTTTGTTCGTTAGTTTTCTTCTGCTCCTCCCCCTTTCGGTACAGGCACATCCGCCCGGCACGGTAACCCTCCAGTACGATCCCGACGCGAAAGTACTGACGGTAACCATCACCCATTCCGTGGCAGACGGTACAAAGCACTACATAGAAAGTGTCACAATCGCCCGTAACGGAGAGCTCGTAAAGACCTTTGAATACAAGAGCCAGCCGGACAAAAAAACGTTCACCTATGAATACCTGATAGAGACGCAAAAGGGGGATGAACTGAAGGTCAGGGCCGGATGCAATTATTTCGGCTCCAAGACAAATACATTAATCGTGGGGGAATCGAAATAGACCCTTCGCGCAGGCCGAGCGCGTGCCGATGCCTGTCGGATATCGGCTTGGGGCGCGGTGTGATTTACCTTCAATCCCACCGGAAAGGACTATGACACGGCCATGATATGGGTCCACGGAGGATTCGTAACCGTCGCCTTCATGCTGATGGCAACCGCAGCGGTGATTGCCAGGTATCTCAAGAAAAAACGGTGGCGGATCGCTGTTCACCGGGCCATGGGAGGGGCCGGGGCCGCCTGCGCCTTCATCGGCGTTGCCGGCGCCTTCGTCATGGTTTTCCGTTACGGAGGGCCGCACCTGAGCGTTCCCCATACGTGGTGGGGCGCCGTCACCCTTTTCGGATCTGTGCTGACGCCGACGCTCGGTGCGATGCAGTTTCGGTTCCCGCGACGGGCAGCGACTTTCCGGAAAATTCACCGCCCTTCGGGATGGATTACCGTCATTCTTATGGCAGCGACAATCGTAACGGGCGCGGCCCATGCGGGTATCTTCTGATCCCGGCTCCGAGCCGCACGGCACGGCTCGTCAGAATACCATGGTTATTCTTTACACCTCTGGTTTGATCACTGAAGGAAGGAGTTCGTAGGTATGCTGAACCCGGAAAACTGCACGCTCATCGTCATCGACATTCAGGAAAACCTCTATAAGGCAATGGATGAGAAAGAGCCCCTTCTTGAAAACCTGAAGAAAATAATCAAGGGCGCGCGGGCCTTCGGCCTGCCCATCCTGGTCACGGAACAGATTCCGTCGAAAATCGGCCCTACGATTCCGGAAATCGCGGAGCTTATTGCGGGAACAACGCCGATTCCCAAGGCCCATTTCAGCTGCTGCGGAGATGAAAGGTTCATGGAGGAACTGAAGAAAATCCCACGGGGGCAGATTCTCATGACGGGCATCGAAGCCCATGTCTGCGTCCTGCAGACGACGCTGGATCTTATCGATCTGGGATATGAAGTTCACATCATCACCGACTGCGTCTCATCCCGGACGGCCCTGAACAGGCAGGTGGCCGTCGAGCGATTGGTGGAAAGCGGGGCGATACGGTCAAGCACGGAAACAGCGCTGTTCGAACTCATGAAGGTCGCCGCGGGAGACACTTTCAGCCGGATGATAAAGATCGTAAAGTGAAGGAGGAACGGTCATGAAAGTTTTAATCGTGTATTACTCCATGTACGGCCATGTCCACCGCCTCGCCGAGGCGGTGGCCGAGGGCGTGAAAAGCGTGGAAGGTGCCGAGGCGGAACTGCGGCAGGTTCCGGAAACGCTCTCCGATGAGGTACTGGCCAAAATGGGGGCCCTCGAACCCCGGAAGGCATTCGCCCACATCCCCGTCGCGACGGTCCGCGACCTTGCCTCGGCCGATGCCATAATCTTCGGGACACCGACCAGGTTCGGCAACATGTGCGGCCAGATGCGGCAGTTCCTCGACGGAACCGGCGGCCTCTGGGCGAAAGGCGCGCTCGTCGGCAAGGTGGGCAGCGTCTTCACCAGTACGGGCACCCAGCACGGAGGCCAGGAATCGACGATCCTGAGTTTCCACCCGAATCTGCTCCATCACGGAATGGTCATCGCCGGCCTCCCCTATTCATTCCAGGGACAGTCGAGGACCGACGAGGTAACGGGCGGGTCGCCCTACGGCGCATCGACGATTGCCGGAGCGAAAGGAGAACGCCTTCCGACGGAAAACGAACTGGCCGGTGCCCGCTTCCAGGGAAATTACGTGGCGACGATAGCGAAGAAACTCGTGTCGTGAAAAACCGGGGCTGACGAATAACCCATGGAACCAATCTATCTCGACTACAACGCGACAACGCCCATCGATCCCGAGGTCGCCGATGCCATGCGGCCTTATCTGGACGGCCTGTTCGGTAACCCGTCAAGCACCCACCTTCATGGCCTGGCGGCAAGGAAAGCGGTTGATACGGCGAGGATGCAGGTAGCGGAACTGCTCAACTGCGAGCCTGATGAAATCATTTTCACCAGCGGAGGAACGGAATCGAACAATTTCGCCATCAAGGGAACCGCCGGAGCGAACCGCGACAGGGGCAATCATATCATCACATCGGCAATCGAGCATCCCGCGGTGACCGAGGTATGCGCCCATCTCTCCACCCTGGGATTCACCACAAGCGTCATCCCGGTGGATGAAACGGGGCTCGTTGATCCCGAAGCGATAGAACGGGCCGTCACGAAGGAGACCATTCTCATCACGGTGATGCACGCGAACAACGAGGTGGGAACCATCGCGCCCATCGATAAGATATCGGCGGTGGCGCGGAAGCACGGCATCACGTTTCATACCGATGCCGCCCAATCCGTGGGTAAAATCGCCGTCGACGTCCAGGCCCTTGGAG
>JAFGWZ010000067.1 GCA_016936905.1 Deltaproteobacteria bacterium
ACAGGCGCCGACCCTCGTTGAAGCGCACCGAATAACCCGCCGGTATCTCGATGATTCCATGCCGGTGTGCCTCCTCCCCCACTGGACGTCAAAGGGCGGAATGGTGTTTTCCGTCATCATGACTGAAAGTTTCGGCGATGAGGCGTCAGCCCGGGAGGCCTTGCATGCCCTGCCGCCTGAGATTGCCGACGCCGGCCGGATCATTGAAACGTGGGAAGGCGGCACCGTTTTCTTCTCACATTGCACCGCCGACAGGAGAGAGGGTCAGTCGTGATACCACGAAAAAAATTAGGCGAAATTCTTATCGATTCGGGACTGCTGACGGAGAGTCAGCTCGAAAGCGCCCTGGCAGGCCAGAAAAGGGCCGGTTTGAAACTGGGACAGTATCTTATTCAACAGGGTATCGTACGGGAAGACCAGCTCATCGAGGTGCTGAGCATGCAGTTGAAGATCGATAAATACAGTCCCGAGCGCTACCCCGCCGATCCCGATGTCACGGGGCTTATTTCCATCGATGTCTGCCAGAAGAACAAACTGGTTCCCCTGAAGCGAAGATCGAATCTTCTCACCGTGGCCATGGTTGATCCCCTTGATATTAACGCCCTCGATACCATCGAATTTCTTACGAACCTGGAAGTCGAACCGGTGGTCTGTTCGGACCGGGAGATGACCCAGCTCATCAGGCTGTCATTCGGCATGCATACAGGCCTCATGGAGGAGCTCGACGGAGTTGAGGAACTCGAGATCAATATCGAATCGGAGGCGGCTGATCGGGACAGGATGGAAGAGATCCAGGTCAGTTCACTCCAGGACCAGGCGACGGAACCGCCGATCGTACGTCTCGTCAATTCGATCATCACCCAGGCGGTGAGGGAAGGGGCGAGTGATATCCATATCAGCCCGGAGGCCCACGTCGTACAGCTCCGATTCAGGATCGACGGAAGACTGTATGAAGTTCCCGCTCCGCCGAAAGCGATGATACTGCCCATCATCTCCCGGATCAAGATCCTCTCGAATATGGATATCGCCGTATCACGGATTCCCCAGGACGGCAGGGTCACCGTCCGGGTGGAGAACCGGGAGATCAATATCCGGGTTTCATCAATGCCGACCATCTACGGAGAAAATATGGTCCTCCGTCTTCTTGACATGAGTACCGGCGTGTATTCCCTCGACCGCCTCGGCATGTCCGGCCTGGACGTTGATAAGATCAAATCGATGATCAAAAAGCCCTACGGAATGATTCTCAGCACCGGCCCCACCGGAAGCGGGAAGAGCACCAGCCTCTATTCGATTCTTAAAGAGATCAACCGTCCCGATATTCACATCGTCACACTCGAAGATCCCGTGGAGTACCGGGTCGAGAAGATCCGCCAGGTTCAGCTCAACCGAAGAGCGGGAATGACGTTTGCCAGCGGATTACGGTCCATTCTCCGGCAGGACCCCGATGTCATCATGGTCGGTGAGATCAGGGACGCGGAAACGGCGGGCATTGCCACACAGGCGGCCCTGACGGGCCATCGCGTGCTGAGTACCGTTCATACCAATGATGCCGCCGGAGCGGTTGCCCGGCTCATCGATATGGAGATAGAGCCATTCCTCGTTGCGTCCGTTTTGCTTGTTTCTTTTGCTCAACGGTTGATACGGACCAATTGCCCCTATTGCATCGAACCTGATAATCCGCCGGAAGCGGCTCTCGCGGCGTGGCGTCTCGACAAGGTGGAAAACGCCACGTTCAAGCGGAGCCGGGGGTGCCCTCAGTGCATGAATACCGGTTACCGGGGCAGGACGGGAGTTTTCGAAATCCTTGTCAATGATGAGATGATTCACGATATGATCGTGAAAGGGCGGACGGCCCAGGAAATCACCCGGGCGGCAAAAGACGCCGGCATACTGCGGACGTTGAGGGATGACGCGGCGGATAAAGTGGTCCGGGGAATAACGACACTGGAAGAAGCGGCTTCGGTGATCATGGTGTAGATTATGATAAAAGAGGGTTGCGTACTACCCGTACAGACATATAACGTCATTCCCGCGGAAGTGGGAATCTAATGATAACGATGAGTTATAGATTCCCAATCGAGTTGAGAATGACGAATACGTTACGTGCGCAAGCCTTTGGGTAAGCATGGACCGGGTGTGGGGAGTCTGATGCCAAAGAATGACAATTATAAAGCGATCAACCAGAGCGGAACGATCATTTCTGGAACGATACGGGCGGAAACCGCCGAGATGGCGGCGACGCTGCTCGGTGAGCAGGGATATATCCCTTCGAAAATATCCGAGGAAGGGGCGTCCGCAATTGCGAGCTGGGCACAGAAGCTCGAGACAAAATTCACCTCCATGAAACAGGAAGATCTGATCCTTTTCACGAAACAGCTCAGGACCATGCTCAACGCGGGGATCCCCATCCTTCAGGTATTCAAGATCCTTGAAAACCAGACGGAGAACAAGAAGCTCAAGAACACGGTGGCAGCCATCGCCATGGATGTCAGGGAAGGGGTGAACCTGTACGACGCCTTTGCCAGGCATCCCGGGGTCTTTTCCACGCTGTATATCAACATGATACGGGCCGGCGAGCAGAGCGGCACGCTGCCCGAAGTGATGGACCGGCTCATCTACATCCTGGAACACGAGCAGAAGGTGAAATCGGACATCAAGGCCGCCATGCAGTACCCCCTTATTGTCGTTATCGCCCTGGTTGCAGCCTTTTTCGTGCTCCTCACCTTCGTCATTCCCAGGTTTGCCGGCATATTCTCACGGGCCGGGATAGAGCTCCCCCTTCCCACCCGTATCAGCATTGCAATGTATAACTTTCTGACCGGGTACTGGCCGTGGCTTCTTGCGGCGGTCATTGCGGGCGTCATTGCGTTCCCGATCATATATCGCCGGACCGAAGCGGGGAGATATCTCTGGGATTCGTTTACATTGAACCTCCCCATTGTGGGCATACTCTTTCAGAAAGCGGCCATGTCACGGTTCGCCAGCGTTTTCAGCATTCTTCAATCGAGCGGGATTCCCGTACTGCGGTCTCTTGAAATCCTTGCCGGGACGATCGGCAATCATGCCATTACACGGGAGTTCCTCCGTGTCCGGAACATGGTAGAGGAAGGGAGGGGGATATCAGGGCCGCTGAGATCGGCCAAGTATTTCACCCACATGGTCGTCGACATGATTGCGATCGGAGAAGAGTCGGGAAGTCTCGATGAAATGCTCCGCGAGATATCGATACACTATGATGACGAAGTTGAATATGCCGTAAAAAGGCTCTCCGACTCGATCGGCCCCATTCTCATCATCAGCCTTGCCGCCGTTGTCGGATTTTTCGCCTTATCCATATTTCTTCCCATGTGGGATCTGACTCAAGTTGTAAAGAGAGGAATGTAAGTAACGATGACCACGGAACAACAGAAGCATGATGCGACAGCGAAAGGCACCGTAAAACCTCTTTTTATGGGGGGTGCACGGTATAATCTCAGCCTCTATGTCCTTATACCGGTCATCTTTGCCGGAACTTCCACACTGGCGGGCGTCCTCGTGTATCAGTTTATGAAGGCATCAGGCAAGGGCGTCACAACCATAGGGGACCTCTTCACCGGTTGGTTTTTCGTGATCATCATTGCCACACTGCTCTGCGGCCTTCTTATTACCTGGTTTCTGCTCAAACCGATGAGAACGTTTTTCAAGGAAGCGGAGCAACTGCCGCTCCTTGCCGACGCACTGCATGAATGGAAGAACCGTGACGCTAATGAGCTCGACCAGTTCACCATGATGCTCAGGGAAGTCAAGAAGGTATTGAGCCGGATGGAGGCGAGGGAACTTTTCCCCGATATCATCGGACAAAGCAGCATATTGAGGGGGCTGTTCAGTCAGATTCTCAAGGTGGCCAAGACGGACACCACTGTTCTCATTACCGGCGAGAGCGGCACGGGAAAAGAACTGGTGGCGACAAGCATATTCAACCACAGCCTCCGGCGGGACAAACCTTTCATCAAGCTGAACTGCGTGGCGATTCCCGAAGGATTGCTGGAAAGCGAGCTTTTCGGTCACGAAAAGGGGGCGTTTACAGGAGCGACGGCACGGAAGATCGGGAAATTCGAACTGGCCGAGGGCGGAACGATCCTGCTGGATGAAATCGGTGACATGCCCCTGGATACACAGGCGAAGATATTGAGGGTACTGCAGGAATGTGAATTTGAACGAGTGGGAGGAACGCGGCCGATCAAGGTCAATGTCAGGTTCATTGCCTCCACCAACAAGGACCTGAAGAAAATGGTCGAAGAAGGGTCCTTCAGAGAAGATCTCTATTACCGTCTCAATGTTTTCAACCTTGCATTGCCGCCCCTCAGGGAAAGGCAGGAGGACATTCCCCTGCTGGTCAGCCATTTTCTTGAGACCTCTCCGATCCCCGCCCGGATTTCATCGACGGCCCTTCAGGTTCTCATGAATTACCCCTGGCCGGGTAATATTCGTGAACTGAGGAATACGGTAGAGCGGGCCGCCGTCATGGCTGACGACGGGAGTGTCGAGGTGACGGACATACCACAGAACATTTTAACCGCCGCGGGTATGCAGGGAATCAGCGCCCACCCGTCCCAGCACAGATCGAAGGAAAGCGAAGACATTCAGGCCCACAGCATGTCAATTGATGAACGGTTGGAGAACCTGGAGAAAAAACTCATCAGTGAAGCTCTGCTCAGCGCCGGCGGTGTCCAGACAAAAGCGGCTGAAGCCCTCGGCATAAAAGAGAGGAGCCTGTGGCATCGAATCAAAAAATATAATATCGATGTGAACGCCATGAAAGCACATCAATGAAAGCATACCTCATATAGTGTAGGAATCACTCAAATAAATGAATAATTTCTACAATAATTGAAGAAAATGCCTTGACTCCCTCCAAAAAATGTAGCAAAAGATAAATCAGCAAAAACAATACGTTAAATGTTGACATGGCAAGTTGCTGTAATTATTGATAATATTACTGTGCTTCCATGGGGTACTACACATGGCATAATATGTGCAAAGTTTTAATGCAAAGTAAGTTGTGGACTTATTTTACAAATTGAATTAAAAGTGGAAAAGGGGTGCTGTATG
>JAFGWZ010000068.1 GCA_016936905.1 Deltaproteobacteria bacterium
ACATGTCGTTGTATGCCCAGACCCAACTGGCCTTTCGCCGGCTGACGTCAGTGCATACCAGCCGGGGGTGCCCCCACCAGTGCCGGTTCTGTTCCTCGAGCCGGTTCGACGGGGTGAAGTGGCGTGCCAGGAGTTCCGAGAATGTTCTGGCGGAAATCGATCACCTCGTGCGGGACCTGGGGTTCGGCGCGATCGCCTTTGTTGACGACAACTTTGCCGGTTCTCCCCGGCGCGTTCATGAGATCTGCGACGGAATTCTCAAGCGGGGGCTCGACGTCAAGTGGTGGTGCTTCTGCCGGGTCGATACGATTGTCCGCAACCCCGACATGATCAGGCACATGGCACAGGCCGGGGCGTATTCCGTCTTTACCGGCATTGAAGCGGCAAGCGCGAAAGTCCTCGATTACATAGATAAAAAGATCGGCCCTGATCTCGCCCGGGAAGCGGTGAAGATCCTGAGGAGCAACGGGATCGAAACGTGGGCAAGCTACATCCTGGGAGCGCCGGAAGAAGATCGAGAGGATATGCTGTCGACCATTCGGCTTGCCTGTGAGATGGATACGGAGATCGCGCAGTTTACCCTGCTCACGCCATACCCGGGGACGGCCCTGTACGACGACCTGAAAGACAGAATTTCCGTGACCGACTGGAGGAAATACGATGCCGTGCATGCTGTATTCCGCCACCCACGTATCCCCCGGCTTGAGCTTCAGCGGCTCCTCCTGCGGGCATACGTGACGTTTTACCTCCGCCACAGCAGGTCGATCGCCGGTTTTTTCCGTTTTCTTTCCAGCAGGAGCTACGGCGCCCGAATAGCAGCCGTGGAACTGGACAAGCGGAAGCAGTAGCCATTCGTCCGTTGTCCCCTGATTTGTAATGCCTGGATTATATGGTGACAAGCCTCGCATCGCTTTTGAGGATTTCCGTGAACGGTTCCCCCATGTATTTCACGTCGATGCCCAGTTTCTCCAGGTCTTCCACTACCCCGAGCATCTCGGCGCACCGCCGGCATGCCAGGAGCGTCACGCCGGCGTCCCTTATCGCCGTAACATGGTCCTGCAGTTCCGTGTCCTGAGCCAGGATCCGTGATGACGATCCCCACACGATGAGGGTCACGTCGTTCCACCATCCCCGTAACTTGGCGTTCAATGTGTACATGAGGACCATCGACAGCGCCACGTCACGATCCCCCGTTGTCCACAACACGACGAGCCTCTGAGGTTTTTCCGTCATGGTCATTGCTCCTTTTGATGTCATGTCTATTGTTTTAGGTCTCCGTTTTCAACGTCGGGCCCGTCCCGTCCAATTCGAGGGAAACGGCCTTGCCGGAGAACGGCGAGACAAACCTCACCGCCGTGGCGGCGACCTTCAACCCTTCCCTGTTTTTGTTTCCCCTGCCGTAGCGGGGATCTCCCATGACGGGATAACCGATCATATTAAAATGGCGGCGTATCTGATGGAGCCGCCCCGTTTCGATCGTTACGGACAGGGTTGTGGTATTCGCCTCGGAATCGTAACCCACCACACGGTAGTCCGTCCGAGCCTCTCTGCCGTCGAGGGGCGCTGTAATCGACCCCCGCGGTTCCTTTGCCGTCATGTCTCCCAGAACATCTATCCGATACCTCTTTTCGACGGCATTTGTCTGAAAGAGGCGTGACAGCTTTCCCGCGGCGTCTTTCGTATGGGCGACGATGATCAGGCCGGCCGCTTCCCGGTCAAGGCGGTGAACGGGGAAAACCGGACGGCGGGGGGCAAACTTCGTTTCGGCCTGCCGCAGGAGTGAACAGTGATCGCCGTACATCGTTCCCTGGGTCAGCAGGCCGGGCGGTTTATACCATACACTGTAGAGATTTTCATCGTACAGGCAGACCGCCCCGGGCGGTTCGGCGGAAAGAATTGCCTCGTCGTAATACATTTCGATCCGGTCGCCCGGCGACAGGCGTGCCGTGGCCGTGCGGAGCCGTTCCCGCCCCCGGCGCCCCTTCGATACCCAGACGGCCCCCTTGATCATGGCCTGTTTGATCCTGCGTTTCGATATGCCGGTCCGGGCGGACAGAAAGTCACATGCTGTTGCCGCATTGCCCGGTCCGACCGTTTCGTTGAGCGATAACGTCTCCATGTCAGAATCGCGGTTTTCGTTTTTCCTTTTGTGCCCGGACGCCCTCGCGGGCCTCTTCGCTCATGAAAATGGGCATGCCGATTTCCATCTCCTTTTTCATGGCGTCTTCCAGGGAGAGCCCCCGCGTTTCCCGGGAACAGCGCACGATGCCCCTGATCGATGTCGGGCCGTTCTGGGCTATTCTCGCCGCCAGTTCCATGGCGCTGTCCATCAGCTTGTCCCGGGGGACGACCCGGTTCAGGAATCCCCATTCGTACAGCGTCGCCGAGGGAAAGTTGTTTCCCGTCAGGAGTATTTCCAGGGCACGGGTGGCGCCGACCTGCATGGGAAGAAAGACATTCGACCCTCCCACCGGCATGATCCCGAGGGTGGTCTCGCGCATTTGGAACAGGGCGTCGTCGGACGCGACCCGCAGCTCGCAGCCCATCGACATTTCGAAACCGCCGGTCAGGCAGTATCCGTGAATTGCCGCGATGACCGGCTTGTCCAGATCCCTGTACTTGAGCATTGCCCTTCCCACGGCATCGTCCCGAGATATGAGCCACTTTTCTCCTTCCGTTTCAGGTTTCCGGGCGGCGGTGAGGACGGGGATTGCCGTGTTAAGATCCATGCCTGAACAGAAGATATCGGGAAGCGCCGAGTAGAGGATGATCGCCCGCACCTCTTTGTCCTGCTGGCACTGTTCCCATATGGTGAAAAGATCGAGGAGCGCATCGGGGCTCAGGGCGTTTTTCGTTTCCGGAATATTCAGGCCCACCCGCACGATATGGTCTTCTTTCATAAATTCTATGCCCATGATTTCCTCCCTTCATTTCTTCCTGTGTGAAGTCTTCTTTGTTGTCGATTTTTTTATGTCACCCGTTCGATGATTTCATCGAGAAACGCCATGAGATTATCCCGGACAACGACGAACGCTGGCCCGCCGCCGAATTCAACGCCGACAGCGGCGGCTTCCAGAATTTCCTGCCTCGTGGCCCCTGCCGAGACGGCGTTATTCCCGTGATTGGCGAGACAGGGAATGCATCGTGTTGCCACCGATAACGCCACGGCAATGAGTTCTTTATGCTTCCGGTCCAGTGCTCCCGGTTTGTAGTAATATTTCATGAGTTCATTGAAACCGTTGAAGATGTCGGGAGCCTCTTCTTCCAGCCGCTTCCTGTTTGCCATCCGATTTTTCAGTATATCCTTCGCTTTTTCCATGTCCGGACATTCTTTCTGCAGTATCTGTACCGTGGCGCGCCTGCCGCAGTACGCCATACGATACCATGTTGATGCTCTTGTAAAAAGTCCAAATTCAGACGGCTTTGTAAAAAGGCCGAGATAAATCTCGAGGAATGAGGAGTACTTATGGTACGCCGCAGAGCTTGTCCTCGCGAAAGCGGGGAAGAGATGCGGGGTAACGCAGAGATCGGCCTTTTTGCGAAGTCGTCAATGTTGTCCTGCGGGAAATAATAGGTGAGTCATTGCGGGAAAGCAAACAAAAAGACGGCGCCGGCTTTGATTTATGGATGGTGCGCACTGCCGGCAACAGTGCTCCGTCACGTCTCTCATGAGGTGATATCGCTGATCATGCGGCAGGTTTCAGAGTTATGGCGGCGGGCGACAGTGCCGATATCCCGAGACGGCGGGAGGTTCCGGCCGTGTTTTCATAGATGATGGCGATTTTGACCGGATAAAACTCAATAAAACGCGCGGGGACGCTCCCGTTTTGACGGCCGATGGCGTTCTCTTCATGCCTGTTATCGATGCGACGCGGTTTGAGGGAAACTGAAATGTGTAGTGTCGTCGGTTTTTCAGGCTGAAATGCCTGTATCGCCTGGGCAAGCCGCAGATTTATAATCCCCTGGCCCGTGGCTGATATATGCGCCGCGATAAAAGATCTCGGTTGCGGCAATATTCGAGTGTATTCCGGAACGGCTCCTTCCAGTTTCTTCCTGCAGGTGTATGTCGTTTTCCATTGATAGATTGACGTTTCCTCGACCCGTTTCATTTTTTCGAAGAGGACCGCTCTTTTTGGGTCGACAGACTCTTGTGAAAACAGTTCCGATTCGGTGCCGATCATGATGGTTTCGAGAGAGGTCTCCTTTCCCGTGCCGGGGTTATGGCGAAGCATGACATTCCGCCCTTCCGCTGCCGCTCTATTTCTTTCCTTGTGTTGGAACCGCCTGATCGTGTCGAGTGACTGGCGCTCACGCTGACGCAGTGAGGTCACCTCGTAAGAGAGCCTCAGGACACGTGTTTCGAGAAGAGGAACGGCGATGATGCAGAGCGCGATAGTAAAGATAAGAATCCATAAAAGATAGGCACTTACGCGAGCCGTTCGTGGAGGCCCGGCCCCTTCGCGGGGAATCCACATAATAACGGTTTTGTCGGATTGCATGCGATGATTCCTTTCGTCACAAGACATGACCGAGTGTTTTATTTGACCGACCGAGTCTATCCGGTTCCATCGGTATCACAGATTATTTCGGTACATGATGAATAAATCTTGAGGGTACGGCCTGTATTTTGTCACCGCGAATTTTTTTGAATAGCGGAGGACTGAGAACGGGGCCCCTCGCGCCGTCATCGTGTCAGATACGGAGTGTAACATGCACGGCATGTATACATGGTAAACGTTGAAGATCGCTGTTGGCCCTGTCGGGAGCGGGTCATAGTTTCGTAATTGGATTAGAGAATTTTTCGTGTTCGATCGTCGATGTGAGATACGGTCCTGTTTTATGCCCCGGGAGAACGACGGTGTCGCCAGGGAGGGTGAAGATGCGCTCCGTGATGGACGAACGGAGCTGTTCCCAGGAACCTCCCGGCAGATTGGTTGAGCCGACCCCGCGGACGAACAGGGTGTCGCCGGTCATGACATAACCCGGGGTGTACAGGGATATCGAACCGGGAGAATGTCCCGGTGTGTGAAGTACCCTGAGTTTCACCGATCCAATTTCAATCGAGTCGCCGTCCCGGACAACGACATCAGCCGGGGGAGAAGGTCTTGCCCGAAAGATCCGCATGATGACAAAGGGATGGGACGTCATCATCTCGCTGTCGCTTTCATGGATAATGATTCGGGCCCCTGTTTTATCCTTTAATTCCGCGTTGCCGGCGATGTGATCGACATGACCGTGGGTATTGACAATGTACTTTATGACAAGATTGCTTTGCTTTGCTTTCGCGAGAATGGCATCTACCTCCGCTCCCGGGTCCACAACGAGACCATCGCCGCTTTCTTGGTCGCCGATGATATAGGCAAAGACCATCATGTGGCCGACCCGGATTTGCTCCAGGATCATCCGCCGCCTCCTCGGTTTGCCGACCTGTCAGTAGATATAATCCGCCGACATTTCATTGATGTGTTTCCACTCAAACCAGTTTTTGATTTCCAGTTTGTCCGCCCATCGATTGATCATGGCGACATCCCCTTCATGGCCGTTCCGGTACTCCTGTTCGGTTATCCGCGCGAGGGCGCTTCCTTCGAAGAGAAATATCGTGCGATGATAAGGACGGACAAAATCGAGATGGAAATGGCTTTCCAGTGCCTTGAAAAATGCGTAATTCATAATATTTGAGACATTGAATACTTTGAAGGGAACAATCTTTCTCAGGTCTTCCGACAGTCCCTGGATCGCGTTTTGTAATTGATGCTTAAGTGACTGCAGCTGTATCGACCGTAATTCATGGTAAGTGTCGTAGATCCATCTGTCGATCTGGATGTCGGGCGGCATCTTGGTAACCTGGAAGACGACCCCCTGGTACCACATGACGATCATCTGCTTGATCCTGTCTCCCATTACCGCCTTGATCCTGTTGATTTCATCTTCCGTTTCCATCATGTAGCACATCATCGATTTTTTATTTGCCACGGGGAAGTACCGTTTTTCTTCCGGGGCGTCGAGTATTCTCAGTATGTGGCCGCACTGGTTGGCGATGATGTAGTTGATCACTTCTCCGTGACCGGGCTTATAGAAAAGAAGATGCTCTGCCGACTCTCTCCCCGCCATCCTGAACTGCGCCGACATGGAAAGATCGCCGCTGGCAATATATTTGATTCTCTTGCCGCTTTTGTTTTCCACGTCACCGAGGATGGACCGGGTGGCGTCCAGTAATTGCAGTTCCATGATATTCCTTCTACCGATAGGTGTTTGTTAAAGAGCTAACGCTTTTCAATGGGGAAAGTCAAACGAAATGATCGAGTACGCCGAGCGTCATCGAGCCTGCCATTTTTTTCTTGACAGCGTTCCCGGTGGCATCCATAATTTTACCCGTTCCCGTCGTTTGACCCCCGTCGTTTCCTTCAACCGCTGACGATATTAGTATTTTTACCTTATAAACAGGGGTATATGCAACAAGGAGGTATGGTATGCAGGCATTATTTACGCTGACGCCATCTGAGTCCAAACGGCTCATAGCCAAGGCAGTGGTGGCAATGCCCGAAGTCCGGAAGGCCAAAGAAGA
>JAFGWZ010000069.1 GCA_016936905.1 Deltaproteobacteria bacterium
CCCCTGGCAAACCTGATGGGATGACCGCACCGGGGGCATGTATCCGTTTCCGCAACCAGCCTCAGATCGGCAAAGGCTTTCACCGTATAGTCCCTTCCCCGGTTACAGTTCTTGACGTGATAGTCTTTCTTGTTTGCTCCCATGACGACGTTTGATATATTCATCAACGAATAATCGGCAAGCAGGTCCGCATTGATCCCGATGCCGCCGGCAAACCCCTTGGGGGCGCCGGTCACTTCATGGACGATATCATCCGTCGCCAGTTCAAGCTCGTCGCACCCCAGGTAGTTTTTCAATTTGATTTCGTTGATCTCTTCGTCTCCCCGGACAAGAACGGCGACCGGTTTCCCATCGGCAACGAAGATGAGCGTCTTGACGATATCCTGGGGCGTCACTTGGAGAAACTCGCTCACCTCTTCGATGGTTCTCACGTCGGGCGTATATACCTCTTCTACGGGCAGAAACTCCGATTGGTTCTGAGGCTGCTGCTCCGGCCGGGCCACCTCCGCTTTTTCCAGATTTGCCGCGTAATCGCATGAGGTACAGTAGACCATTCCATCCTCGCCCGAGTCGGCGGTGACGAGAAACTCGTGGGAAAAGCTCCCTCCAATGCTCCCCGAATCGGCCTCGACGGGCCTGAACTGGAGGCCGCAGCGGCTGAAGACTCTCCTGTAGGCCTCAAACATCTTTCCGTAGCTTATCTCAGCCCCCCGTTCATCAACGTCAAAACTGTACGCGTCTTTCATGCCGAATTCCCTGCATCTCATGACACCGAAACGGGGGCGTATCTCATCGCGGAATTTCGTCTGAATCTGATAAAGGTTTTTCGGGAGCTGACGGTAGGTCTGAATTTCATTGCGGACGAGATCTGTGATGACCTCTTCGTGAGTCGGCCCGATGCAGTAGTCCCTGTTATTGCGGTCCTTGAACCTCAGCAGTTCCTTCCCGTACATCTTCCAGCGTCCCGATTCTATCCAGAGCTCCGACGGCTGAACCGCCGGGAGAAATACTTCCTGCGCGCCGGCCCTGTTCATTTCCTCGCGGATGATCTGTTCCACCTTCTTGATAACCCGGTATCCAAGGGGCAGATAGGAGTAAATTCCACTCGTCAGCTTTCTGATCATCCCCGACCGCACCATCAGCCGGTGACTGGTAACCTCCGCGTCAGACGGAGTCTCCCGCCCTGTGGGCAAAAACATTTCCGAATACCGCATCGTTCCTCCTTACCATGAGCGTTCAGCAATCAGCCCCGCCGGCAAGCGTCAGGACCTGGCACATACTGATGGCCGAATTATTATTCATTCAGATATGAATGCGTTAATTTCAGCAATAAGTGCATCAACAAACTCTTCTTCCCGGATCTTCCGTACAACCTCTCCCCGCCTGAACAGCAACCCCTGGTGACGGCCGCCGGCAATACCCACATCAGCCTCCGCCGCCTCTCCGGGGCCGTTCACGACGCACCCCATGATTGCCACCTTGCAATATTCCTTCATTCCGGCGAGCCGCCGTTCAACCTCCTCGGAGAGCTTGAAGAGATCGATTTCACATCGTCCGCAGGTCGGGCATGATATGATATCAGGTCCCACTTTTCTGATATCGAGGGTCCTGAGTATCCCGTATGCCACCGATACCTCGCTGACGGGATCACCGGTTATCGAAACCCTGATCGTATCGCCGATGCCGTCGTACAAAAGCGTCCCGATACCGATGGATGATTTGATCGCCGAATTAACCAGCGTTCCCGCCTCGGTAACACCGAGATGGAGGGGGTAATCCGTTTTTTCCGACACGGCGCGGCAGGCATCTATCATGGTGGAAACAGTGGATGATTTCAACGATAACTTAAAATTCGTGAACCCCCGGTCTTCGCAGTACTCAATGCTTCGCAGGGCGCTCTCCACGAGGGCCTGCGCGGTGGGTCCGCCGTATTTCTCGAGAAGATCTTTTTCAAGAGATCCGGCGTTGACTCCAATCCTCATGGATACGTCGTGCTCCCGGGCCACCTGAATGATTTCGGGCATCCGTTCTCTGCCGATATTGCCGGGATTGATTCTGATACAGTCGGCCCCATTTCGGATGGACTGGAGGGCAAGGCCGTAATTGAAATGGATATCAGCGATAAGCGGAATGCAGATCCGGGATTTTATCTCCGACACGGCCGCTGCCGCTTCCTTGTCGGGAACGGCAACCCGCACGACCTCACATCCCGCCTCGGCCAGTTTTGTTATCTGGTCAACGGTTGATACAACGTCTCTCGTATCGGTACAGGTCATCGATTGAACGATAACCGGCGCGTCTCCTCCAATTTTTACAGATCCGACATACACAGGCCTGGTTCGTTTTCTCTTCACTGCCCCTGAATCGTCCGACAACCCTGACACCTCGCTCTCCATTGATCTATGTATAATAGCACGAAGAATAAAAGGCAATCAATGCCTAATCGTTGGCGGGCCTTTTCTTTCCGCAGTCATTCTCCATATTTCTGAGGCACTTCAGTATGATTTGCTGATCGTCCAATGATGGAATTCCCCCGGCCTCCACGCGGACTGGCATGTCCCTGTCCAGGAACGACGCCAACCGTCGGACCGCCCCGAACATATCCACGGGGGGCATTGCGGTCCTTGATAACGCGTTGATGAGCTTCAATGTTTTGAATCCGTCAAACCAGCATCGAAGATGTCTCCGGAGAACGGCGGGACTCTTGCTGTTGAGTTTCAGTCGATGCCATGCTTCGTCAAATCGAAGTTCCCTGAGGCATGGTTCCAGGGAGGAGTGAATTGCCCCCGCCTGTGATGCGGGGCTCTTCCCGGCCCGGTCATCCCATGAAGCGAGAAGTTTGAGCCAATCCCTGATAACGAGAAAAATTTCCGGGTCATATACGCGATACTCTTCGTGACCGCCGGCGATGAACCGGGCGATTCGCTTTCCTGTCCCGAAAGGTACCCTGTCGGATCTGCGGGGAGCGGGATGGACGATGGTTGTCCTCACCGTGCCCATGGGACCGAGTTTTGCCAGTTTGTTAAGGAAATAAAAATCCTCTCCCGCCTGCCTCCGGTTCATTCCGCGAACGGCGGCGTAGGCCTCGGCGGTGCAGGCCATGGTTGAGCCGATGGAGTGAAAGGCATAGGGTGATCCGGCAACCATCAGCCCGAGGACATAATATCGAAGAAAGATCTCATAACAGACAATGGCGGCCTGCTCGTGTACATTTACCGCCCTGCCGTGGGTGAATTCCACCACCGCGGCATGTGTTCTGTTCATCGTGAAATACTGCCGCACCGCATCCAGGTAATTGGGAGCTACCACCGTGTCCGCGTCGAGAGAAAGCATGATGCGCGGGCCCCCATTCTCATAGTCTAAAAGGGCCAGGGCGTTATCCATGCCGATCTTCCGGGCAAACCCGACCCCACCGCTTGCATGGGGCATTTCCCGCCCCGGCGACGACGCGTCGATGACGGCGAGCCGCAGGCCGGACTTGGCGATTCTCCGGAGGTAACGAGCGGTGCCTGCAGGCCGGTCGCCCTCTTCCGGTACGGTACCCTCTATGAGGCGGCCTAAGATTCTCAGCGTTTTCTGGTTGTCATCGAAAACCCTGCGGTCCCCATGTTCCTTGTCTCGATTATTGATTACGCAGATGACCATGGTACGCGACAGGGCTGGCAGAGGATTGTCAGCAATACTGGCGATGGTCCTGAAAAGCCGCTTACTCTCTGCCAGGGCGGGAATCACCACGGCGGTGTCGATGGGGCGGTTCTCGACACGAGGGATTCGCCACGGCGGCCCGACGGCATATCTGTCAAGATATTTCCGAACAAGATCAAGCATCATCGTTGTGAATCTTCGACGCAACAATTGCTCTGACTTTTTGGTAATCGTCCCCGTCAATCCAGTGGATGGCCGTTCCCCGCCGCTCCATCCGCCTGAACCACGTATCCTGCCGTTTCGCGAACTGGCCGATCTTCGTGGCAAGTGTCGCGACCATCTCATCACAGGTAAGGCTGCCCCGGAGATACAGGCTGACGTACCGATACTCGAGTCCGAAAAATGAAAGTTTTTCCCAACTCGTCCCGTCGTCGTGGAGGCGCTTTACCTCATCCACCATACCGGCGTCGAGCC
>JAFGWZ010000070.1 GCA_016936905.1 Deltaproteobacteria bacterium
ATCCCATGTGCCCGGCGGCCACAAAGGCATAATCTCCCGTTATCGCCCAGACACCCCGCCTTCCCGCAAGATGCGCCCCTATCGCCAGGGGCAGGCTGCCGCCGTAGTAAGTGGTTGCATCGATGCAGTCAAAGGGCGGGAAGGCAAAGACCGATGAAACGCCGGTGTCACCGCTCACAAAATCCATGTCTTTCCTCAGATGGTGGAAAACCTCAAAGAGCGGCATGTAATCGCTGATCATCTCCTGCCATTTCGGTGGAAGGTCTGCGGGAATCTGTAAGGGAACAGGCCGCTTTACCTTGTCGGCCCCCTTCCCCGCCAGTTTTGCCCGCAAAACCTGGAACTGATAGTTTGTCAGCGGCGGGCAGAGGACATGGCTCAAAGGATCCCGGCAGTATGAAACGGACGGCAACGTTGATTGAAAGGTGAGCTTCTTTTCCCGGTCATCAAGTGTATCGGTATCGATTAATATACCGACGGGCAGCCGGAGCTGTTCAGACCAGGAGAAGCACTGTACGATATCCTGATAGATTGTCTCGCTTTCAGGAATCCTGAAAGGGATTCCCGTACCTTTGACAAAATCGACATGGTCGAAGATATTGTCGGAGTGCCTGCCTTTCTTATCGAAGGTTATGATGACGACGAACCCCGCGGTCGTTCCGGCCGTCAGTGAATCAATCACGCTGTTTGCCGCCTTCGCGAGCCCATGAGCTTTTATAATGATCGCCGACCGGCGTCCGCTCAGACCGGCGCCGTGGGCAACCGTATAGGCGACCTCCTCGTTATAGGAATAGGGGGCGCCCCGGGCGATGATCCCGGTATATTCGTCGAAAATCTTTGCCGTTCCCGTAGCGGGCACACAGAGAACAACATCGGCGCCCGCGTCATGAACGGCACGGGCAATGGACTGTTTCATTGAAACGGTCTCGTCCGATTCTCCCGTTGTATTTTCCAAACCCGGGACTACTCCTTTAAGCTGACAACTTGACAGGGCAATCCCCGCCGTGGACAGTCCCATGATCTTGAGAAATTTTCTCCGCGATATATCGTAGTACCAAAGCATGACCGACCTCCCTCATATCGTGTAGCTTTGAAGATTTTCATTATATGTCATTCCGGGGCGCAATAGCGACGAGGAATCTTAAAGATTTCTCTGTCGCTCCGCTCCTCCGAAATGACACGGGAGATGAACGCTCCTTCGAAATGACAATCTAAAGAACAACATAGCGCCGTGTGGACGGTTATTTCTTTTTCAGCAAGGCCGCAAGATTGGTGTCGGCATGAAAGATCTGATAGAAGATAATTCCCAGAATCGTGGTTGCCGCCAGGGGGTTGCTGAAAAGAGGCTGCAGGAACGAAGGCAGCTGGGCAAACAGTTCGGGTACGAAACCCGTGCTGAGTCCGAACGTAATGGACATGCCGGCGATGGCTATATTCCGCTGATCCATGGGTTCCGAAAGCATCTCCTTGATGCCCGTCAGAATCATGAAACAGATGGCGAAAATGACCGCCGCACCCATGACGGGCGCAGGAACCAGGGCAATAGCGGTGGCGACAACGGGAAAACAGCCGGCTAAGATATACATGACGCCCATGCAGACACCGATCCAGCGGCTCACCGCCCGTGTTGCCGCGGCGAGTCCCACGTTACTGGAAGACGTGTCAACGGCGACGGCTCCGATCAGACCGGCCAGGGCCGTGCTCAATCCGTCGGCCATCAATCCCCCCGCAATCGGGTCCATATCCGGTTTCTCGAGGTCGGGCCGGGTGATTTTCTGCGCCGCCAGGAGGTTGCCGAAGGACTTGAGCGATCCGCAGATTGAAATAACCAGAAAAGGCAAAACGAGCGACCAGTCGAAGGCCAGGCGAAACTGCGAAAGCCCGGTAAATGGAATGGCAAACAGGGGAGCTTTTTCGATCATCTGGTACCGGACCGGATCAAAAGGAGTAATACTGAGCGATACCCCCCATCCGACAAAGATACCGATCAGCAGGCAGTAAAGCTTCACCTGTCCTGTTCCCCAGAGATTGCATCCCACGATCACCACCAGTGTCACAGTCCCCACCACGATATCCTGCCAGATAACCACGTCGCCGGCGACAGGCGATCCGCAGAAATTGGCAAAGGCCATCGGTATAATGCTGACACCGACCATCATGACGGTCATTCCCACCACAAGCGGCGGGAACAGGGCGCGCAATCGCGAAACGATCCGTGAGAGAAACATCTCGACAATACCGGCAAAGACCAGCATCCCCTGCATCAGCGGCAAACCACCCTGGATAACGGCAGTCAGGGATAACGCCAGATATGAAGGCCCGCCGATGTTCGGGCAGAGGTAACCGGAACCGAGCCAGCGCGTGCGCAGCGCCTGGATAATCGTTCCTATTCCGGATACGATCATGGTCAGGCTGACCATGGTGATGGCCATATCGGTGGACCCGCCGATCTCCTTGACCAGCAGCACGGGAAGCATGGTTCCGAGTATCAGCAGCATCCCCTGTTGAAGGCTCAAGAGGAGCAGGTGCGGTACCGGCGGGACGTCATTTTGAGCGTATATCAATTCAGTATCCGGGTTTGATGATGCCATCGATGTCACTCCTTATTTTTGCCAGACGCTCTGCGGCGCGTCGATCACCGTACCGACGATCACCGGTGCTCCGTCCATCGTACCGCGCCGCGCGTAAATGATTTTCTTTTTGTTGTTCATCGAGTAGGGAGAATGGGCGTACAGCACAATCTGCGCCTCATTTTCTGTTTTTAACATCCGCAAAAGGTGTGTGAAGGGATAATGCCCGACGGCGTCTTTGAATTTCAGCAGGTCCCGTTCATACCGTTTCTTGAAAACCGGATCAATGATTGACCGTCCATTTTCACTGACCAGGAAGATCGCCGTGTC
>JAFGWZ010000071.1 GCA_016936905.1 Deltaproteobacteria bacterium
ATCGATTTCCCGATCTGTCAGCATGTACCCGCTGGTTACCATGGAGAAACGGCGCGCCCCGGCTTCGAACATGCCGATTGCCGTAGAGACAATTGTATCCTCGCTCATCAGCGGATAGATAGTCGCGCTGGTTTCATGATGGGCCGACTGTGCACAGAAGGCACAGTCCTCCGAGCATCGGCCTGATTTTGCATTGATGATGGAGCACGTGACAAGTTTGTCTTTCCTGTACCTGTCTCTGATCTTATTGGCGCACATTATCAGGTCGATGACGTCGGCGCCGGTAAAAGAGGACAGCTTGCAGGCTTCATCGTAGGAAATGGATTTGCCGGGATCATCCAGGACGGCTTCGGCCAGCTCAAGAATCTTCTTGTTGAACATGGGCTTCCTTTCTCTGCTGAAGCGTGAGATTTTAGAGGATTGGGTGCTGTTAATAGCAATGGGCAGGATTATTGTCAACCAATAATTATTAAAAGGTTTACATATCTTTTTCCGTCAGGTCCTGTCGGGGAATGACTTCCCACTTGTGGCAGTCATAGTAAAGGATCTGATCGTCCGACTCGGGGTACCGGCCGCAGTTGAAATACCGCCAGAAAAAGGAACCGTAGCTTCGGCACCGTTTCCGTTCCGGGTCCAGCAGCGGGCAGGCTCTCCGGATACAGCATTCGATGCAGCCGTTGCACGCGCCGTCCGTTTCGGGCCAGGTCGGACGAACGCGAACGAGCGAAATGTCCGGACCCATCATCGGCGGGGCTGTCAGGGGAATGGCGAACATTCCGCGGTACTCGTACCGCCGGAACCACTCAAAAACGAGCTTCCAGAAGGCGACGAGAAGCGGTAGAAACATCCGGTGGTGCCTGAGAAAACGGATATCGTTGAAAAAGTACCACGAATACAGGGGCCCCAGGAGGTATGCAGAGATCCCGCCCGAGGCGGCCCCCGTCAATGCCACGACCAGGAATACAATCCGGGCTGAGGCCCACTTCCATTTTTGCATCGATTCCAACGTTCGTCCCTCAGAAAAAGGTCCAGTACCCCATCAATCCCGCCGCGTTTCCGATAAGGAAATGGGAAAGGCTCACGCCGGCCAGGGTCTGCTGCCGATTGTACATCCAGCCCCACAGCCAGCTGGTCAACAGGGCGGACACGGCCAGGGGGATCGATGAATAGACGTGCAGCGATCCGAACAGAAGCGAGGTGACGAGAATAGCCAGAAACCCCCTGTGCCGGCCCGAAAAGAGCCGTTCCAAGGTGCTCTGGACCGTACCCCTGGCGATGAATTCCTGCAGGGGGGCGACAATGATGTAGGTGATATAGGAAAGTCCGAAATAGCCGAAAAACAGAATCTCCGTTTCCCTGAATATCCCGGGATAATACATGTTGGTTGCGGCCTTCAGCATTCCGAGTACGGCGATAGCCACGGCGGAAACGCCCAGTGCCTCGACAACCGCCCGCTTCCATCCTTGAAGGGTGACACCAAAATGTTTCAGGGGCAGTCGGCTGTTCACGATCATTCTTATGACGATCATCAAGGTGACGACTTCGATTCCCCTGGATACGTATTCCCGGATATCAACCGCGAACGCCTGGCGGGCGATGAAGTCGGAGCGGAGGAAGACAAGGACGAACGTGTAAACCGTGATGAGCAGCACCACGCTGATGAAGATCGAGACCAACTGCGTCCTGATACGGTTGAGTTCTTCCAGTTGTTCATTCTTCTCTTCGAGCTGCTTGTAGGCCGACCTGATACGGTCATACAATTTGTTGAGGAGGGTACCATTGATCGTGGGGCAGCACCGGGTGATCTCCTGAAAATCCTCCCTGGAGAGCTGAAATACCGTCGTATCCGTTTCCGCCTTGACGGTTGCCGTGCGGGGCTTGCGGGTGAGCAGCGCCAACTCACCGAAAAAATCCCCCTCTTCGATAACGCCAATCTTCCTGTTGTTTTCCTGCTCGCTGATCACGGCTACATGACCGGTATCGATGAGATAGAAGGAATCCCCGATATCCCCCTCCCGGATGATGACGTCGCCGGGCCGGTAGGAGAGCCGATTCATCCTTTCCAGGAGCAGATTGAGTTCGTCGGGAACCGCTTGGATATCATCCAGGCACAGAAAGTTTCGTAGGGATTTGCTGGATAAAAAGCTCCTGACATCTCGTCGCACAGGGTTCCTCCCGCGTGTTCTTCGCCATCGGTCAAACAGATTGATGCCTGAGGACTTTTTTCAATTGATAGGCTTTTGTTCGTTCGCAGTGGGAGTATATGAACAAGGAATTTGCGTGTCAAGCTGATAATGTCGCCTCTGCGAGTAAACTTCCTTTTTCAAGGCGGCATTGAGGGGGGCGGTTCCCGTCAGTTGAAGAAAAACTCTTCCACGCTTCCTCTCTCCAGATCGACATGAATCATCATGTTTTTCAGGACAGTTCCCCGATTGAGTAGAATCTTGATGACTTCCATGCCCTGGAAAGAAGCGATGACGGAGGGTGTTACGGAAGGAGTGCCGAGGACGGCATCGGCGGTTTCCTCAACATTAACCGGCGTGTCTTCGCTGCCGTAGAGAGACCCCAGGCCGGGGTCGCCGGGGAAAATGGCCATTACCCGCCCTTCGAAACCGGCGAGCGCGCCGTGGATGATCGGAATTCCCATGGACGTGGC
>JAFGWZ010000072.1 GCA_016936905.1 Deltaproteobacteria bacterium
GTCGGAGACCGATGCGTCCTGTGTCAGACGCTTTTTCAGACGGTCGAAGATTTCGCCCGGATGTGCAACCTGGACCTTGAAAAATTTATAGGTGAATTGAACGGCGTTATCAGGGGAGAACGATAAGCGTTGTTTTCTGAAGCACGCACCGCGCCACAAGGGCGGGGTGAATATTGGTTTTTTCCACTTTTGATTACTGTTGTGTCCATGCAGTCCTTGTCTGATTGAAGATGCTGACAGGCTGCCCCAAAACACCCGTCTTGTGAGTTACCTTCAGCTTTTCCTCGCTTTGCGAGGACGAGCTCCCTGCGACGTACTACACGTACGACTCACTCCTCAGACTTTCGGGAGCCTTGCATCCGGGATTTTTGAACAGCTTCCTGATGGTATAGTGGCAATATTCAGTCGTCACTTTTATCGCTGGATGACGCGGATGTCGCGGTCGTGCTCTCAGCGGTGTCTTCGGTCGAAGTCGAAGATTTATCTTCCTTGGCATCGCTGAATGACGGTTTCTTTCCGCCGTAATCGGTGACATACCAGCCCGATCCCTTCAGATGGAAGGAAGACTGCGAGATGAGTCTTTTCGCTTTGCCCTTGCAGGCCGCGCATTTCGGGATCGTTTCATCGGTAATGCTCTGGAATTGCTCGAATTCATTGCCGCACTTGGTGCATCGGTATTCATAGATAGGCATCGATACAACCTCCTCTATCGAAAATTCTCAATTAAATATATCTCCAATATGGTACTGATCGCTGAAACAGTCGAGCACGAGATTGAGTCCCTGGTGAGCCACCGGCTGCAGTATCGACCGGGTTATGGTGTGGACCGTCTCCTCTTCTTGCATCTTTTCTTCCAGCGGAGCGTTGAACTGGCCTTCCCCCCTGTTGAAACGGACGATATGAACGAGTTCATGCGTCGCTATATAAAGCATCAGCGGGTGGAGCTTGATAAACGAGTGAGCCCTCTCCACCGCGTTCAGGATCCTGTTGTCCTGGAGGCACACCCGGTAGAAGCAGAATTCATCCGCCTGTGACTCGTCCTGCTCTTCAACGAAACAATACTTGCAGAGGTGGGCAAATGCCCGTTCGTTGACCTCATGTTCCTTCAACTGTGCCAGCGTTTTGACATCGTACCGATGGCTTTTCCAGTCGCCGCCGGATACGCCGTAGTGCTTCCGCAGGAGTTCCTCGGCGTGAACGAACGTGGAGTTCACGCAGGCGATTTCCGCAGGGCTGAAGTGCTTGACGGCTTTCATGTCTTTTCACCGCTTCGGAGCGTTCGGCCTTAATATAGTAATCTATCAGCATATGTCAAGAGTGAAGGTCAAAACTTTGCCACCTATTGTTCCCGAAGCATGCCCGTGCAAAGTACTATCGGTGCTCCACCCCCCGCAGGACGAGAATCACAGCTATTTCGTCGGTATGGGCGCGTCGGTGAGGAGATATTTCAGATCGTCGTCTTCGAATCGGATGGCTATGCCGGCGAAGGGGGACGCATTGCCCTCGTCGCTGACAAAATCATCCCATCCCGCCATGAGATAGAGGTGTTTGAAAAGCCGGTACTCTCCGTAGACCTTGAGATGGGGATCCCGATCGGTATCAAAATCGAATGCCTCGAAGCTTACTTTAAGAGCATCGTCAAAGGCGAAGTAATCGAGGCCCGCCCCACCGGTCGACTCGAGAATTCCTCCCCTGACGACGAGATCCTTAAATCGTTTTCCGATCATGAGGTTGAAAAGCAACTCGTTGCGTTCCCATTCTTCCGTTTTCGTGGTTGTGCCACCCGTTTTGCTTTCGGTAACCGTTCGCTTTCCCTTCGGATCGGCGACGACGCCGAAAATGTAGAATTTGTCTTCTTTCGGCTGTATCTTTATGTCGACATAGCTCTTCGCATCGCTCTTGTCGAAGAGATACTCTCCCCGGTAACTGAGAAATGTCCTGAATTGTTCGGCCTTGGAAACATACCGGTCGATACCTTCCATGCTTTTCCCTAGGCTCTTGAGACTTGAGTTGAGATTGTCAACCGTCTCCTCGTCATTGACCAGCTTCCCGATCGATCCTTCCCCTTTGTTGATTTTATCGGTTATATCCTGGAGTGATGCGACGGTCTGGTCGAGGTTGTCAAAGACTTTCTGATCGTTGACCAGCTTTCCGACCGTTCCTTCGCCGGCATTGATTCGTTCCGTGATATCGCTGAGGGCGGAAAATGTCCTGTCCATCTGATGGGCGGCGCTTTTCAGACTGTCCACCATGACACTGAATTTCTCGTCATTCTGCTTAACGACCCTGTTGAGGTTGTCACTCAGTTCCCGGGTATTTCGGACGATGGCTCTGAGGTTCTCTACCCCTTCCTCTCCCCCGACAACCTTTCTCAGGGATGCCGTCACGGCCATGACGTCCTGGGCGATCGTTCCGAGATCGCGGAGAATCTTGTCAATATCGGCCTGTTTCTCTACCCGGGTGATTTCCCCGCCTTCTCCAAGGGGGGCCAACCCCCTGGTTCCCGGTTCTATCTCAATGAATTTATCTCCCAGGATGCCGTGCGATTTTATGGAGACGCGCGAGTCTTTTTCCAGTTCCACACCGGGAATAATTCTCATGGCGACGACGGCCCTGCCGTCTTTCAGGGTGATGCTTTCAACCCTGCCGACTTCCACGCCGGCAACCAGCACGGATGCGTCCTTATCCAGGCCGGTTACATTGTCAAAGGTGGCATGAATCACGTATCCTTTTTTGAATCCGAATCCGTATTCACCGACCCGGAATGACATATACCCAAGGATGATTAACGCAACCAGGACGAATAACCCGACTTTCGCTTCAGTGCTGATAGAAACCATTATATCCTCCACCTGACCCGGAAAACGGGGAATCGGCATTCCCGCGACCTTCATCGTTGTGCTTCATTATATTTTCCGGTCTTCGATATACAGCCATTTTTATCCTTTTACGGGGGCAACGCCCTGTCAATGGGGCCACAGTCTTTTTACATGACGCTGATCGGCCCGTCGAGGCTCCCCGACAGAAACTGATGGAGGACGGGATTTTCCGACTTCCGTATTTCTTCAGGTCCTCCATATTCCACGATCTTCCCTTCGTAGAGCATGGCGATCCTGTGTCCGACCTTGAAGATCGATTCAACGTCATGGCTGATAACCACGCAGGTGACATTGAAATTCTTCTGTGTGCTGATAATCAGATCGTTGATTGCTTCGGTCATGACCGGGTCCAGCCCCGTCGTCGGCTCATCGAACAGAATAATCCGGGGACGCATGGCAAGAGCCCGGGCCAGGCCGACCCGCTTTCTCATTCCCCCGCTCAATTCGGAGGGCATCTTTTTTTCCACTCCCGCTAACCCGACGGCGGCCAATCGTTCCCTGACGATTTCCCGTATCTCTTTGTCCTTTTTCTTCGTGTGCTCCCTCAAAGGAAATGCCACGTTCTCTTCCACGTTCATCGAATCAAACAGCGCCGCTTCCTGAAACAGCATCCCGAATTTCTTTCGTACTTCATTCAGGTCTCTATCGTTCAGCCTGGTAATGTCCGTTCCGTCAACGAGCACCTGTCCACTGTCCGGCTTGAGAAGGCCGATGATGTGTTTCAACAGGACGCTCTTGCCGCCTCCGCTCTTTCCTATAATCACAGTGGTCATATCCTCTTCGATCCGAAGGTTCACACCGTCAAGAACATGCTGTGTCCCGAAG
Organism: Deltaproteobacteria bacterium; assembly: GCA_016936905.1. Taxonomy (GTDB): domain Bacteria; phylum Desulfobacterota; class Syntrophia; order Syntrophales; family UBA6807; genus DSDU01. The sequence goes on from JAFGWZ010000072.1 coordinate 3,705, forward strand.
GATTTATGGATGTCGACAAGTTCGATCATGGGGTAACGTCAAGTTTCAAGTTTCAAGTTACACGTTTCAGGTTTAAAGTTTAATGTTTCCAATTAACTGCCTGGCTATGTCCCTGCGCCTTGTCCCTTTCGCCCTTTGCCCCGCGTCAGAACATGATAGCCGTGAGGAAGTAATCGCTGATCAGTATGGTGATCGACGACAGGACAACCGCCTCGGTGGTTGCCCTTCCAACCCCTTCGGCGCCGCCCGATGTATTAAAGCCCTTGTAACATCCGATCAGCGACAGTATGAGCCCGAAGACGGCGGCTTTTATCAATCCGTTATAGAGGTCTTCGAGATCGACATAGCGGGTAATATTTTTCACGAACGACCCCTCGTTGATATCGAGAATCACGACGCCGACAAAATAGCCCCCCACGATTCCCATAAAATCGGAGACAATGGTCAGGACGGGAAGCATGGCGACACCGGCGACAATCCTTGGAACGATGAGATGCTTTATCGGATTTGCCGCCATGACATAGAGGGCGTCGATCTGCTCGGTCACCTTCATCGTCCCCAGCTCTGCGGCCATTGCCGAACCCGCCCTCGCAGTCACCATCAGCGACGTCAGGACGGGACCGAGTTCCCGGGTCATACTCAGTGCAACCGTTGACCCGACGAGGCTTTCGGCGCTGAACATTCTGAAACCGTAGTAACTCTGCAAGGCCAGCACCATGCCGGTAAATGTTCCCGTGAGGACGACGACGTAGATCGACTTGACCCCGACAAATTCAAATTGCTTGAAAATGAGCCGCAATTTGAGGGGCGGCCTGACCATCCACGTCATCGTGGAAAGAAACAGGAGAAGGATCTTCCCCATTTCCTCCACGTTCTCCAGGACGGCCCGCCCAAAATTATCTACTGCAACAGCAATTCGGTTCATCGTCAACAGGATATCAGTCTATGACTGTTTTAACGCGTCGCAGATGACGCGGCAGGGATTAGGCTGCCGGGACAAAAGATCTTACAGCGGCCCCCGCTTCCTTCCGTGGGCCTCCATGGACATCTGGATGACCTGATCGATCAGCCCGGCCTGGGTTATTCCCGATGCCGCCGCCTGGTGAAACAGAACCGTCGAGGGTGTCATGCCGGGCAATGTATTCGGTTCAAGGACAATGACCCTGCCGTCGTTGCTGACAAACATGTCGATCCGTGAGTATGCCGTGAGTCCCAGGGCACGGTAGGCCCGAACCGCCACATCCTGTATTTTCCGCAGCAGTTCCTCGGATACCCGCGCCGGTGTCTTGTTCTCTCCCTGCCCGTACAGGAATTTGTCTTCCAGGGAAAGGACGTCGTCGGTGGGAATTGTTTCAGACGGCGTCAGCGCTATGGGGGATTCATTTCCGATGACCCCGCAGGTTACCTCCACACCGGTTATGAACTCTTCCACGAGCGCCACGGGATCCCACAGAAACGCGTCCTCGATTGCTTCGGAGATTCCCTGGGAAGACACGATCTTCTTGACCGCGGTGCTGCATCCTTCACGGGTCGGTTTGACCACGCAGGGGAATCCGATCTCTTTTTCAACTCTGCTTATAAAAGAGTCCCGGTCCCGCTCCCACTCCTTCAGGGGTATCGCCAGCGTGTGGGGCACATCGATGCCGCTCATGGAGAGCACGTTGCGCGACACGTATTTGTCCATTCCCAGCGCCGAACTCAGGACGCCCGACCCGCTGTAAGGAATCCGGAGGAGCTCAAGCAGCCCCTGGAGGCATCCGTCTTCACCGTATTTACCGTGGAGGCCGATATAGACAAAATCGGCCCTCTCCTTAAGCGTTTCATAGGGGATCGACGTCGCCCCGTCTTCAAGATCTTCCTCGATATCCCTCGTGGAATTCCTCATCAGGAGTTTGATCGGGATCTCCCAGAAACGCCCTCTGCTGTCCATGAAAACAGCGATGGGATCATATTTCTGCCGATCCATCTTGCTGAAAATATTCCGTCCGCTTTCCAGGGAGACCTCTTTCTCCGACGAGACGCCCCCCATGATCACGGCAACCTTCAGTTTTTCAGATGTGCCCGTATTCACCGTTCGATTCTCTCTCACCATTAGAAACTGACTGTGAGGCCGACATAGGGGCCTTTGAATTCCACGTCGGCATAGACGTCGCTCACGTCGTCCACGTCGAGCTTCATGAATTTGTAGCCTGCATGGATATCCAGAAAGGGAAACGGCGTCACGGAAAGATCGGCCTGCCCCTCGTAGAATTTGCTTCCCGAATATCCGATGCCAGCGATCTTTGCCCGCGCTTCCAAGATGTCGGCCAGGATTCCAATGTGGGCGCCGACCCCGATCATGGGTATGGGAGCCGTGAAGCTTTCGCTTTCATCGAATCCGCCGCCCTTTATCCGCGCGTCGCCTTCGAGGTATTTTATCTTTCCGATGATGCCGAGCGAGAAGCCGGCCAGCACATTCTCCAGATCGATAAGGTCATACTGATACTCCGCGTCGATCATCGTCAGCTCAAGATCCGACTCGACGTACGTGCTGAGCGAATAGGTCCTGCCGTTGAAAACAATGCTCTTCGTATCAAGATTCTTCGCCCCCGAGTAA
>JAFGWZ010000073.1 GCA_016936905.1 Deltaproteobacteria bacterium
CCCGTTCATGACCAGATCGATGTTCTGGACGGGGAAGCGTCACCGGACACCCCGGTGGGGCTCTTTCATCTGGGCAGGGACGACACACCGTATGCCCGGGGGGGCGCGTCTCTTTATGTTCCCGAATCGTATGATCATTCACGGGCATGGCCGGTCATCGTCGCCCTCCATGGCGGCTTCGGTCACGGTCGGGATTTTATCTGGACATGGCTCCGGGAGGCTCGGAGCCGCCGCTTTATTCTGGTCGCCCCGACATCACAGGAAATGACATGGTCGATCACCGGCGAAGATGCGGACTCACCGCTTCTGAAGAACATTCTCGATTTCATTATAAGCCGGTGGAACGTGGACAGTAAGAATATCCTGCTCACCGGTCTGTCCGACGGTGCGACCTATCTGCTCGCCCGTGCCCTCGATGAAAATACTCCTTTCACGGCATTTGCCCCCGTCGCGGGAGTTCTTCCTCCCTTCGATTTCCGCCATGTCCGGGGACGGCGCATCTGCTGGGTCCACGGATCATACGACTGGATGTTCCCCGCCGACCGGGCCCGGCAGGACTGCGACCTTCTCAGCAGGGCCGGCGCCGATATCACCCTCCGGGTCATCGACGGACTGTCACACACCTATCCGCGGGAACAGAACGACGGCATCCTTACCTGGTTTTGCCCTGCTCTGGCGCTTCCTCAGCAGGAAGATGAAAAATAATGATGTCAGTTTTATTCTTCCCATTCTGCACAATTTCTGCTAACGAACCGATGTTCAGACTACCCGGCCCGGCGCCCGATTGAAACGAGAACGTCCACGCATGGAAAAACAGATAACCACTCGATACAGACCGGTAGACACCATCACTGAGACGGAACATACCGGCATGGTAAAAGAGATCTTCGCCACCATTACCAGGCGCTACGATCTGTTAAACCGGCTTCTCAGCCTTCGCCGGGACATCGCCTGGCGCCGCTGTGCCGCCCGGCACATGCGTTTTACCAGAACCTGCCGCTATCTCGACGTGGCGACGGGAACCGCCGATCTGGCACTGGAAGTGGCCCGGCAGCACCCGCGGACAACAGTGACGGCCCTCGACTTCGTCGGAGAGATGATCGACGCCGGGGTCAGAAAGATTGAAGAAAGAAACATGCAGAGCCGCATTGCCTTCGTCAGGAGCGACGCCCTGAACCTCCCTTTCCCGAACGATCACTTTGATGTCGCCGGAATCGCCTTCGGAATCCGCAACATTCCAGACAAAACCGCCGCGCTGAAAGAAATGACACGGGTGGTCATTCCCGGCGGCCAGGTCCTGGTGCTGGAGATGCACTTTCCCCGTCAGCCCCTCTTCCGAAGCTTCTATTCCATATACCTGACCTATCTCATGCCGTCCCTGGCCCGATCGTTCTCACGAAACCCCGCGGCATATCTGTACCTGGCCGATTCGATCATGCATTTTCCGCCGCCGCCGGAATTTTCCCGGATCATGAGGGATTCGGGGCTCACGAAGATACAGAGATACTCCCTCACGCTGGGAATCACTTATCTCCACGTGGGGATCAAGGGAGTGTGAAAAAAGGAGGGCTTCACCATGGAGAATCGTTACACCGACCAGATGGGCAACACGATACACCTTCGCGGAAAACCAAGGAGAATCATCTCCCTCGTTCCGTCACAGACCGAACTGCTTTTCGATCTGGGCCTCGATGAGGAAATAGTCGGCATCACCGATTACTGCATTCATCCGGCGGATAAATGCCGGGGGAAGACTGCCGTCGGCGGCCCCAAATCGGTGGATTTCGCCCGAATCGACGAGCTCCGGCCGGACCTTATCATCGCCAACAAAGAAGAGAATGATCGGGAAGAAATTGAAAAACTCCAGGGAATGTATCCCCTCTGGATGAGTGACATCTCCACCTTCGACGACGCCCTCGCCATGATCGAAGGCGTGGGAAAGCTCGTCGGCAGGGCCGACGAAGCCCTCCGGATCGCCTGCCGCATCAGGGATTCCATAACGCCTTTCGACGATACGGGCATAACGGTTGCCTACTTCATCTGGCAGAACCCCTACATGGTGGCAGGCGGCAGCACCTTCATCGACGAGATGATCGGCCGATGCGGCCTGACCAACGTCTTCGCCTCCCTGCCCCGGTATCCCGCCGTAACGGGAGAACAGATCAGGGAGGCGCGGCCGGAGGTCATGCTCCTCTGCTCCGAACCCTATTTATTCACGGACAGACACATCGACGAGTTTCAGAAAACGTTTCCCTTTGCCCGGGCCGTCGTCGTCGACGGTGAGATTTTTTCCTGGTACGGCAGTCGCCTGCAGTACGCCGGCGACTACTTCAGATCGCTCAGGCGGAGACTTACCGATATCGTGGGAGAATAGAAAGTACTGAAATGAACGCGCTTCGGTCCCGACTCACCGCCGCCGGCACATTCGGCCCGCTCCTCATACTGCTGTCGGCGTGCAACCTCGCCGCCCTGGATATCCTGATCAAGCTGCTCGGGCCGTCGTTCAGTGTCTGGGACATCGCCTTTTACCGTTTTGTCTTCGGTATGCTCATCCTCGCGGCCGTTTTCGGTCGGGCAAACAATTTTTTCATCAGCTTCAGCCCGAGACTCATGACCGTCACCAGCATCGTCAACGCCCTGGGATTCGTCGCCCTTGCCGCGTCGATCCGCATGATCAACCTTTCCACCGCCATGGTGCTGTTCTTTTCCTTTCCCGCCTTCGCGGCGCTCTTTTCCGTCGTCCTTTTCAGGGAACGAATCACGAAAAAGAACATGTTTCATATCCTGCTGGCGCTCGTCGGCATCATGATCCTCTTCGAATTTACCTTCGCGGGAAGTTTCCTGGGAAAGGCCCTGGGGCTTTGTTCCGGCATTATCATCGGCCTGACTCTCGTGCTGATCCGGAAGCTCAGGGAACAGGACGGCGCGGCGATCATCTATTTTTATTACTGCC
>JAFGWZ010000074.1 GCA_016936905.1 Deltaproteobacteria bacterium
AACGTCTACCGGTTCGAAAAGAGCACCGGCAGCGCTTCCCCCGCCGGCAGCCGTACGGCCTCGTCATACAGGTGAGACATCGGGTTCGGTTCGGGATTGATCTCGATGCAGAGGGCGCCGTTTTTCCTGGCGATTTCCGGATACCCCGCGGCGGGCCACACCACGCCTGAAGTTCCGATGCTGATAAAGAGATTGCACCGGGCGATCGCTTCTACGGACAGTCGAATCACCTCGGGGTCGAGGGAGTCGCCGAACCAGACGATGTCCGGGCGGAGCCGGGAATCGCAATGCTCGCATCGAAATCTCTCGTAAGTCTCCCCTGTGTCTTCGAAAACGCCGTGGATGGGACAGCGCAGCCGCCAGAGGCTGCCATGAAGCTCCAGAATGTTCCTGCTGCCCGCTCTCTGGTGCATCCCGTCGATGTTCTGGGTCACCACGGTTATCCCGGGATGGTTCATTTCCAATCGGGCGATAACCCGGTGGCCTTCGTGGGGTGGGCACGCCAGAACCGACTTTCTGCGAACTTCATGGAACTCCATGACTTTTTCGGGATCGCGGTCGAAGGCGTCCTGGCAGGCGTATTCTTCCCAGTTGTACTGCTTCCAGACACCGCCGTGACCACGGTAGGTGGGAACGCCGCTCTCCGCGGACATTCCCGCCCCGGTAAAAAAAACGATTCTCTCAAAACTCGCTGGATCGAGTGCTACCATGTCAACGATCTCCTCTTCTGGCGGAGTCCGGCGGCGGGTAGGGCATCCGCCGCCTGCTTCTCCCGTCGGTTCCGGGAGAGATGAAATAAAATATCAAAAATACATTTGTTGCGGACCCGTTGCATGCTGCGGAGCCGTCCCATGGGCATGCCATCGGATTACGCCCGGCCGGGATGAACAGGAAAGACAAGGACCATCGCATTCTGCACACCGATTCGATTGTCCGGTTTTGCATACAGCGGCGCCGGCAGGTGCCTCATAATCTGCAGTCTATCGGTTAAGCCTTTTTCTTGTAGAATGAAATGAGGAATTCTTCCTCATTGGGAGACAGATTGAATTCCCGCGATGCATCCTCGATGAGTTTTGGACTGGGCCTTGTTTCGTCATCGGCCAGTCTGCTTGATATCCATTTGATAGCACGCTGCATTTTATCCCCTTTCGGTTGATCCATAACGCATCTTCTCCTTTCGTAACTGTAATGGCATTCGCCATCCTTGTAAGCAGGATCTTATCGGCAGTATCCACGGTGAAGGGCCGATGCCGCTCCACACCCGAGTTTGCTCCTCAAGAATTTCCCGGTCAGTCACGGCCCCTCCCGGTACCCCCAAGGGCAATGACCAGGTTGACAAGACCGGGGAAATATCTCTGTAAAAGTATGGAGATCGCAGCGTGAGCGGTGATGATTTTCTGTCTCCTGCGGTTCAGGAGCGCCTGTGCGATCTTCCGCGCCGCCTTGTCGGCGGGCATACGCAGCCACGGGGGAACCCGGTCTTTCATGTCGGCGTGATACACGCCGTTCCTGTCTACCTTGCGTATCTCCGTGTCAATAAATCCCGGGACAATAAGCGTTACGGCGACCCCATGGCCTTTCATCTCGTGGCGGAGCGAATCAGCGAGCCCATGGACGGCATATTTGCTCATCACATAAGCTGAAAGGCGTGGCAGGGCAATGTAACCGTTGACGCTTCCGACGAGGGCCAGGCACCCCCGTGATTCAACAAGGCCGGGTTTCGCGGCTTGAATCGTCCTGATGACACCGAAGACATTTGTCTCGAATTGCCGCCGGTAATCTTCCAGAGACAGGTTTTCGCACCGTCCGGCGACGCCGAATCCGGCGTTGGCAACAACATAATCAATGCGGCCGAATTGTTTCAGGGCAAGATCGACCGCCGCTTCGCAATCGCCGTCCCTGGCCACATCGCAGGCCACCGGCAGCGCCCGACCGCCGAGAGCTTCAATCTCGTTCGCGAGGATCGCCAGGCGGTTCCGGCGGCGGGCCGCGAGAACCACATCTCCCTTCAATCGGGCGATTTCGAGAGCAAGCGCCCGGCCGATGCCCGATGATGCTCCGGTAATGAATGTAACGGTTCCTGAAAAGTCTGCCATGGGACGAACCTTCCTCCGATTGGAGCGCCATGGGCGACAAACGCCGTGCCTTGTCCTTTACAGGCGCTTACCCGTTCAAATGAGAAGGCGGATAGTATGGATCAAGAGAACACGAGGGGCTCATGCCCCAGCCATCAGAGGCTGCCCCCAAACGCCCGTCTGCTGCGTTTCCCTCAGCCTTTCCCCGCTTTCACGAGGACAAGCTACTGCGACGTACTATAAGTACGACTCTCTCCTCAGGCTTTCGGAAACCTTGCATCCGGACATTTTTGACCAGCCCCATGTTTTTTTAACGGTCTGTTCACTGTTTGTATAAGTGGGCTTTGAGTGAAAAAATACATACCATTGACATGTTCACGCGGTCAAGATGAAAAGTCACCAACGGATGAAACGACGCGGTGCATGCCGTTCCGGTTCTTGATATCTGTTTGATAATACTGCATTATTATTCTGTTTGCGGGAAGAGTGCGGGCCGCAGGTGAATGGCGTTGCCGGGATGAATGCATTTTTTTTGCTTGACATGACATGCATATTGCTTTATTCCGCCCGCTGGAAAAGTATTACAAGAAGAAGAGGTGCACCATGGAGGATAACATCCCTTCAGACCGTTATGCGTTACTCTTAAAATATGCTGCCGCCATCATCTTTCTCATAGTGGCCACGTTTTCCCTTCCTGTTTTATCCGAACCGACAATTTTATCTCATCTGACAGACGTTTCGTCAGGCATGGAAGGTGAGGTCGAGCGTGGCAGTGAAACCGATGCAGATGTTGCCGTTCATACCGCATCTATAGAGAATCCGAAAGCCGAGCAATTATTTCACCCCATCATCAAAAAGGCTGCGGATCGTTACGGAGTCGAAGTAGCACTTATCAAAGCCGTTATCATGGTTGAGTCGAGGTACAATCCCAACGCCGTATCCCGCAAGGGTGCGAAAGGCCTCATGCAGTTAATGCCCAGGACTGCGGAGGCTCTGGGCGTCAAAGACAGCTTTAATCCTGAAACGAATGTGAACGCCGGAGTAAGGTATTTAAGGAAGTTGATGAACCGGTATAACGGCAACACGAAGATGGCCCTTGCAGCATACAATGCCGGTATGGGACATGTACGATATTATGACGGAATACCTCCGTTTCGAGCGACCCGGTTTTACATCGATAAAGTCTTCCATTATTACCGCTATTATAAAGATAATGACGGACGGGAAGTGAGTGACGCCTGACCGCCCGCGTGCCCCTCGTATATGAGAGCATACGGCTGCAGGGGAGGGGGCCTGTCATTTTCCCGGGACGATCCATTGATTATCGTGTCGCCGTTTGTTGCTTATTCATTCCGGTTCCCGATAGCCGTCGTTTTTAGTATCTGAATGAAACTTCCGGAAAAAATCTTCGATGATGCCTGCCATGTTTTCAGGCTGCTCCATCGGCAGAAGGTGTCCCCCCGCTGTCACCAGCCGGTAGGAACCCTGGGGGAGCGCCGATACGACTTCGGCGAGGTCGATGAAGTGCCTGTTTTCGCTTGTTGCTCCCTCCACCACGAGGACCGGGCAGGAGACGGCGGGAAGAAGGGGCCATGGGTTGTACCCCATGCCTCCCATGAAGAGAGCCGCTTCCTGCTCCGGGGAACAGGCGAGGGACAACCCCCCCTCATTTTCTATCATGCCGTGAGTTACGTACAAGTCGAGTACCTCTCTGTCCCAGCGGGCAAAGAGGGGCCGTGATAGGAGGTAGCGCAGTGCCTCTGTTCGGTCACGCCAGTGATTCGTCCGTCGCA
>JAFGWZ010000075.1 GCA_016936905.1 Deltaproteobacteria bacterium
AATCGGAGAATCTGACCCCCCGCTGAATCTCATCGATCGAAAGCTCCGTTGAATAGGACATTTTCCACTTAACTTTCCGTAAATATATCTTTTCCCATTCCCTGGCCAGCCTCCTCTTCCTTCTATCGTTTCCTGAGAGCCAGCTTTTGATCGTATTATAGAGGCTCCACTCGTCAACAGAGAGGTACCCGTCCAGATCTTCCGCGGGATTGCCAGGAATTATGAAATTCATCGTGTCTCTGAAGATCTCCTGCAGATGGAGGTCGAGAGCCCTGGTTGTCCGATGATAGTATACATTCGTGTAAAGATTCAGCCGGGCGTTCAGGAACCGGCTGAGGGCGGACGTTCCCGCCTGATGGAGGGTAAGGCCGTCTCCGGAGAAAAACGTGTAGAAACAGAGCCGTTTTATATCGACGATATCGATGGAGAATCCCGTCATGTAGGCGTCACGCTGGACATAATCAAGGTTGTCGACAGTATAAATTCCCGAAAAAAGCTGCCGCAGGCAGTGGAGCCACCGGGGCTGCTTACTCTCATCGCTGTCATCGGCTTTCTTGATCATGAAGGCGATCACCGCCGGATCGAGAACCTCACCCGGTTCAAAAGGTCCCGTGGGGCTTCGCCGAATCGATTTTATGATTCGCCCAAGCTTTGTCCGTATGATGTTCTGGCCTAAAACTTCGTGGGTTACGCCGTACTGATCGAGAAAATTATCATCAAAAAAATGTCCGTAGGGTCCGTGCCCGACGTCATGAAGGAGACCCGCGATTCTGAGAAGTTCTTCGATGTAGTTGATCGACGGGATGGAAGGAATAACCGTTCTGAGACTTGGATAGAGATACCGCCCGAAGTCTCCCGCCATGTGCATGGTTCCCAGGGAATGTTGAAACCTGGTGTGCTCCGCCGCGGGATAGACCCAGCGGGCGCTTTGAAGCTGATAGATCCGCCTCATCCGCTGCATCCAGGGGGAATCGATGAGATCCTGCTCCGTTTTTTCTCCCCGGTCATCGGCAGAGGGAATGGTAAACCAGATGTACTGGTAAATTGGATCGGCGATAAGCGCCTTCCCTTTATAGGTCTTCGCGCTGCTTATGTCAGAGGATTCCATCATGGTCATAAACCTACAGGACTTTAGGGGAAATGGCAACCGATAATCTGGAAGGATCAATGCTCTAAAAAATCTTCCCCGGATTAAGTATCCCCTTCGGATCGAAGATTTTTTTGATTTCCCGCTGCAGGCGGATGCTCTCGGGAAGGAGTTCGAGGTGAAGAAACCGTTTCTTAGCCACGCCGATCCCGTGCTCGCCGGAAATCGTACCACCCATGGAAACAACGAGGCGGAGCACCGCTTCTATCCCCCGGTCGACCATTGCCCTCCTCTCCGGATCATCCGCCGTGATATTCAGATGGATATTCCCGTCGCCGGCATGGCCGAATGAATAGATCGACATCCCGTATTCCCTCTCAAGTTCCGGAAGGCGTGAGACAAAGTCGGCGATCCCGCCGATGGGGGCGACCACGTCCTCCGGGACATACACCGGCGACGCATCCTCAATCCGCAGGGCCACCTCCCGTCTGATTTCCCATACGCGCTGCCGCTTCTGAGAATCAGGGGCAAGCAGCACCTCCGATGCCCCGCAGTCCACGCAGAGAGACCCTATTGCCTCTATCTCCCGCTGCGCCAGATCCTGCATACCGTCCGTTTCGATGAGCAGAAACGCGCCGGAGTTGACGGCATTCTCGAAGGGCAGAAGGTCACCCACCAGGGCGAGGCATTTCTGATCGAGAAACTCTACGGCGCTCGGGATGTGCCCCTCGGCTAGAACGCGGGAAACAGTGTCCATGGCTGTATCGAGGTGTGGGAAAAACGCCGCAATGGTCATGGTGCACGGCGGAAGGGGGAGAAGCCTGAGGATAAGCCGGGTGATAATGCCCAGGGTCCCTTCCGAACCGATGAGGAGATGGAGCAGGTCATAACCGACCACCCCCTTCCTGGTTCGCACGCCCGCAGAGATCTTCTCTCCCGACGGAAGGACTGCGTCGACGCCGAGGACGTAATCCCGCGTCGTCCCGTATTTGACACATGCGGGTCCTCCCGCATTCGTCGCCGCGTTACCTCCGATCGAACACGTATCGAGGCTGGCGGGATCAGGGGGATAAAAAAGGCCTTCCGCCATGACCGCCTGTTTCAGATCCATGGTGACGACACCGGGTTCGACAACGGCAATCAGGTTCTTCCGGTCAATGGCGAGAATTCGGTTCATCTTCGCCAGTGACAGAACGACTCCTCCGAAGACAGGGACGGCCCCCCCGGCAAGGCCCGTACCGAGCCCCCGGGGCGTGACGGGAAAGCGGTGACGGTCGGCCAGCCGCATAAGTTCCTGAATCTGTTCCGGACAGGTCGGTTCCACCACGAGCTGCGGCACCCGCTTGTCCTCACCGGCGTCCTCTCCGAAAGGTATACATTTCTCCCGTCCCTGAATAACGCAGTCGCTGCCGAGGGCGTTCACCAGGGCGTTGATGATTTCATCGCTCAGGGGGGCGTATCCTTTCATGCATTCCCTCCGGGGAACTTTCTGTCCGCCTCACACTATATCCCGGGGAATCACAACCCGTAATTATCGAAACCGGGGAGGCGGAGGCGATTTTCAATCCGGTGGAGAACCCAGCTCGCCACCGATGTCAAGAGGAGATACACGATGCCGACAATAAGGAATATCTCCGTGTACTTGAACGTTTCCGACGCGATGATTTTTCCTTCTCCCGTCAGCTCGATGCAGGTGATCATATAGGCAAGGGAGGAGTACTTGATGAGATAAATGATTTCATTGCCGCAGCCGGGAAGCGCCCGCCTGAACGCCTGGGGAAGAACGACGGATGCGATCATTTTCATCTTTGTAAACCCGAGGGATTGAGCAGCCAGCAACTGTCCCCGCTTAATGGAGAGCAGGGCGCCCCGCACATATTCGGAGTGATAGGCGCCGCTGCAGAGAGAAAAGCCGAGAACGGACGCGACGTAGGGACTCAGGTAGATACCGAGGTGAGGAAGCCCGAAATACCAGATGAAGAGCTGGACCACGAGAGGGAAGCCCCTGAAGATCGCCACATAGGTATTCGCCAACGTTTTCAGGAAGGCGTTGCCGAAGACCCGGGACACACCGATGACGATCCCGATCAGCAATCCGCATAATGCCGACGGGATGATCAACTCCACGCTGACGATCATCCCACGCCACAATGCAGGGATGACGTCATGTTGAATAAACAGCACCTCTTCCATTAATCACGCACTACCGTATAATTCGAGAATCTTCGAGCAAAAGGCTCTCGTCCGGTCACATTCCGCGTTAAGAAAAATCTTGTCCGGAGTGCCCACCTCCAGGATATGGCCGTCCTCCAGAAAGACGATCTCATCAGCCACTTCACGGGCGAACCCCATATGGTGGGTAGACATCACCATGGTCATACCGTTTGCCCTCAAATTTTCAATGACCGTCAGAACCTCCGAAATAAGTTCGGGATCGAGGGCGGATGTCGGTTCATCGAGAAGCATGACTTCCGGATCCATTGCCAGCGCCCGGGCGATGGATACCCGCTGTTTCTGTCCGCCCGACAGCTGGGCGGGATATTTACTTATATGGTCCTTTAGGCCGACCCGTTCCAGTTCGTACACCGCCTTGTCCCGGGCATCCTGCTTGCTCATCCCCTTGACCCGGACCAGGCCGATTGTCACATTGTGCAACGCCGTCAGGTGATCGAAGAGATTAAAATCCTGGAATATCATCCCCAGCTTCTGCCGGTATTCGTAGAGTACCTTTTTCTGTGTCCTTACGATCTCTTCACCTTTCAGCCAGACACGCCCCGCGTCGGGGGTCACCAGGAAATTGATACACTGAAGCAGCGTGCTTTTTCCGCCTCCGGAGGGCCCGATAAGGATTTTCAGTTGGCCTTCATTGACGGAGAGCGACGCATCCCTGAGAACCTCTTTCTGTCCGTACCGTTTCGTCATGCCTTCAATTCTCAGGACGGGTGTCTGAGTCATCGCGATCAATCCTTCCTATCTCGCATATCCGGGTATGCGAACCTTCTTTTCCAGGAATCCAAGACCCCTGGTTCCCAGATAGGTCAATATCAAAAACATGACCCCCGCGGTAAAGTAGAGCGGGAAATGCTCATAGGTCCGGGAGGCAACGAAGTGGGCGCGGGCCATCATCTCCATGACACCCAGCGCATAGGCGACGGCGGAATCTTTCAGGACAATGGAATATTCATTCGACCACGCGGGTATGGACAGCCGGAGCGCCTGGGGCAGAATGATGTAACAAATCGATTTACGGTCACTCATGCCGAGAGCCCGGGCCGCCTTGAACTGCCCTTCCGGTAGTGACAGGATGGCTCCTCGAAAAATCTGCGACTGATAGGCGGCGCTGATGAGACCGAGAACGAGCGCGGCAACGGTGAACGCCGACAGGTTGATATTAAGAAAAGAAAAAAGGCCGAAATAAAAGAGAAACAGGAGGACGAGCAGGGGAACGCCGCGGAAAAACCACACATAGACGCCCACCACCGATCGAATGACCTGCCCGCCATAGACATGTCCGACCGCAAGGACGATACCGAGGGCCAGCCCGAGCAACATGGCCCCGCAGACAAGTCCGATCGTCACCATCGATCCATGGAGCAGATAAGGCAAGGCATCCCTGATTGCTATGAAACTTTCCGTCATATCAACCACATGGTCCCCGACACCGGGCATACAAAATTGGAAGGCATCAGGAATGAGACCTGATGCCTTCCGGTCACACCATTCATAATCTGAATGACTAAGGGCTTACGGCTTATATGTCGCTTTCAGTTCCTCCCAGTAAGGATCGGCCATCAACTTCTCCAGCCCCTCATTCAACATCTTGAGAAGTTCCGCATCCTCTTTCCTTACGGCATAGGCGAAGTTTTCCTCATGCATGCCGAACGTGCCGAGGATCTTGACGGGTTTTTTCCGCATGGCGTCTTTCGCCGGCGCGTCGTCCATCGCCGCGGCCACGATTCGGCCGTTCACCACGTCTTCAACCGCAAGAGGCGCTGAGTCATACTCTCTCAGGTTGAAATTTTTGCCCTTCTGGATCAGGTTTTCCTTCATCCATTTTGCCTCGGTGGTTCCCCGCTGCACTCCCACCTTGTTGCCTTTCGAAAGAACCTGATCGACGGTCAGGGTGGAATCCTTCGGGACCACCAGCACCTGGCTGATCACCCAGTACGGGATAGTAAAATTCACTTCCTGCTTTCTCTTGTCGGTCACGCTCATGCCCGAAGCAATTAAGTCGATTTTACGCGTTTTAAGGCTCGGGATAATGCCGTCCCAGTCCATCGGTTTATGGGTCACCTTGAATCCCATTTTTTCCGCAATCCAGTCGACGGATTTCACATCGAATCCATCGGGAACGCCGTTCTTGTCAACATACGCAAACGGAGGGAAATTGGCATCGATACCGTTGATATAGACCTTATCCTTCGCAGAGACGGTGGTTACAAGAACGACGGCCATCAGTACAATAACAAAAGACAGAATTTTCTTTCCCATTCACCTACTCTCCTTTCAAACATATAATTTTAGGACAATTAAAGCACCATATCGTTATCAATCAACAGCGATTCACCATAGACAAAATCCCGGCACGTGTCAAGCTTAAAGCAATTATCATCGGTATTTATCGATGACCGCGCCGAAACGGCGACGGCCGTATATCCTTCCTTTACGGATCATGATGCCGACGGGAAGGCCGGTGATTCGACGACTGAGTTCATGAAAAAATGTGCCTCCCACGGTAACGCCACATTTCCTTGACTTGACCTGTTTGATGTATTACTCACACAGTCATAGGTCACGTTGAAAAAGTCATCCAATGAGGCTGTTGAAAAATGTCCGGATGCAGGGCTCCCGAAAGCCTGAGGAGCGAGTCGTACTTGTCGTACATCGCGAGCCTGCCCCCGCGAAAACGGGGGAAGGCTGAGGGGAAGGCAACAGATGGATGTTTTTCAACAGCCTCATAATTCACGAGTGAGGAGGGACGGACATGAGCGGGCACAGGATCTTTCAGCTTGAAAAGCGGGGGAATATCGGTGTGGTTGTCTTCAATCTCGTCGATGAGGCCATGAATACATGGACCGAAAAGGCCATTATGAGCTTTCGGGAGGTTGTGGAGGAACTGGAGCGAGACGAGACCCTCACCGGTGTTGTCTTCATCTCGGGAAAACCGAACAATTTTTTCGCAGGAGCGAATCTGAAACTCATCGAAGGGATCACCACGCGGGACGATGCCATGGAAGCACTGAATATCTTCCACGATTCATTCAACCGCACAAGCGTACTGAAGATCCCCACGGTGGCGGCGATCAACGGCGCCTGCGTCGGCGGCGGGCTTGAATTCGCCCTTGCGTGTACGGCACGTATAGCAACAGACGCGAAATCAACCATGATCGGCCTGCCGGAATGCAACGTGGGGCTTTTCCCAGGGGGCGGAGGATCACAGCGACTGCCCCGCCTGATCGGATATCCCGCCGTAGAGCTCATCCTTCGGGGCACGCTCCTTCCCGGCGCCAAGGCCTTTGAAACCGGTGTGGTGGACCGGCTGGTGTCCGCCGACGCTGACCTGCTGAAAGAAGCTCTCACCTTACTCGAGGCGATCATCACCGGCAAAGCGCAGTTGAAACGGCAGGAACATGACTTTTCCCAGGTGGACGCCGTTATGTCCATGGCGCGCCAGGAAGTTCTCAAAGCGACGAAAGGGAGGGAACTCCCCGGTCACATGCTGGCGATCAAGGCAATGCAGGAAGGCCTGAAGGTCTCTCTTGAGGAGGGGCTGGAAATCGAAAAGAACTACTTTGCAGACGTCGCCCTCGCTCCCCAGGCAAAAGGGAGCATCAACACCTTTTTCCTTAAAACTCTGACGGACAAACCGAAAGCGCTGATGACCAAAGGATTCGAACCGAAGCCGCTGACAAAAGCGGCGGTACTCGGCTTCGGGACAATGGGACGGGGCATTACCATCGACATCCTGCGTAACACGGCCATACCGGTAATCGTCAAGGATATACCGGAAGCCCTCGAGCCGGGGAAGGCCTTCGTCCGCAAGATCCTCGACGGGATGGCCGCGAAGAAGCGGCTGAAAGTGCCGGTGGACGATATTATGGATCGCCTCATCCTGGTTTCCGAATACACCGACGACTTCCGGGATGTGGCAATCGTTGTCGAAGCCGTCTTCGAAGACATCGCCGTCAAGAAGCAGGTATACGGCGAGCTCTGCGGCGTCGTGAGCGACGACTGTATCATTGCCAGCAACACCTCGTCGATCTCCATCGACAGCATGGCTCCCTTTGTCACCCACCCGGAACGGTTCGCCGGCCTCCACTTCTTTTCACCGGTGTGGATGATGCAGCTTGTGGAGGTCGTCCGGGGAACACAGACACACCAGGACGCCATCGACAACCTGCTGAACTTTACCGCCGCCATCAGAAAACGGCCTCTCGTCTGCCGGGACAATCCGGGATTCGTCGTCAACGCCATGCTCTTTCCTTACCTGCTCAACGCGCTGCAATACATCGAAGAGGGCACATCCATTGAAAAACTGGACGGGGCGGTCACATCGTTCGGCATGCCCCTGGGGCCGATCAGGCTCACCGACGAGGTGGGCATCGACATCCCCCACAAAGTCTTTGTCGGTATGGGCGTGAAGCAGGAGACCCTCTCCAATGTGGTCGGTGACGGCCGCCTGGGGCTGAAAAAATCGGGGAAGGGGTTCTTTCTCGCCGACGGCACCGTCGATCCCTCGGTGCTCCCCCTCATCGCCAAACGAAAAGAGAAAGAGAGAACCGTCGATGAAATCCAGGAGGGACTTCTGGAGGCACTGGTACGGGTCGCCCGGGATCTCCTCGATAGACAGGTCGTCGACGACCCCCGGATGATTGACGTGGGGATGATCTGGGCCACCGGATTCCCCCCGGACCGGGGCGGGCCGCTGAAGTGGGCCGACTTGACCGGCATGAGTGAAAAGCTGTTCGGCACAACGTTCTACGGGCAATGACGGCGAGGATTGTTCATTCTTACGATACAATAACCGGCGGGCTCGTAAAAAGGCATAAACATTCCGACATGTCATTACCTCGAAAGAGGGAATCTAATAAGAATTGAAGCTATTTATAGATTCCCGATCAAGTCGGGAATGACAGAATGCAGACCTTTTGCAAGACCATCACAATTGACGCACAGAAAGAGAAGGGGGGTGCCCGGCACCCCCTTTGTTCGCTCCCGGATCGATTTCAGCAGTAACAGAGGAGGGACGGCGAGAGGAAGGACACCGACTGAATGAACAATCAATTCCTACGCCTGATTATTCGCCGGGAAGGTGCATCTTCCCGAACCGAGATAGAGGCCGAAGATATACGGTTTCTGTGACTGGAATGCCAGTGCCTGATTCTGAATCTCCTCCTCCGCGAAGGCGATGCTGTAACGCCACGTTTCGTAGTCGAAGGTAAGGCTTCTCGCGAAATAGAGGGGTTTCAGAACATTGATGATCTCTCTTTTTTCTTCCTCCGACGCCCCGTCAAATCGGTAGAGAAGGCCGTACACGATCTGCGACCAGAGCATGATATCCACATCATAATTATCCACCAGGAACATGTGGTCGAGTTTTCGATAGGCATAGGAGCTCAGGTGCTTCTCCACCAGTTCTTTATATTCGTTGTACTCCTTACGGCAGTCCTGTTTTAGTTTCAGTATATCGATGTCAAGCCACTGGGTCTCCTTGAGCCGTTTTAATCCATAGTGGGGCGGTTGTTTCACCTCGGCCTGCCAATAAGTCTTCCCGTTCGTTTCGAGCCAACGGTCCAGCCATTTCTCACGATGGCTTATCACCGTCGAAAAAAGAGTATATACTACTTCCTCGAACATCCGTCCGAGCTTTGGGCTGCTCGCGTTGTGGACCTTCGTGCCGAGTCCCGCCTGGCATACCCTGAAATCGCCGAACAGGGCGTTGAGAGACATGAAGATGTCGATGCCGTAGTGCCTCACCATGTCGTTCCACGGCCTTTCCAGCCAATATTCGCACAGACGGGGTGAAAAGGCGAAATCTCCGCCGATCGGCTGCCGCACATTGAGCCCGGTCAGCGAAAAGAGGAGAGGGTAACAGAGGTGGTTCGTGATGGTCCCGTCAAATTGATGCCTCGAATAGAGGGGGGTGACAAGGTCATATCCTTCCTTGACGGGGTACCCGAGATACCTGATCCATTCCGGCGTGATTGATCTGAGGTCGGCGTCGACAACGATAACGATGCGGGTCTTCACGTCGGCGCAGAAACGGAAGAGATTATAGAAATTATTCCCCTTGCCGGTCACGCCTTCGGGGGTGGACAGGTATTTCTTCTCGATTCCCGGTGGAACCGGCGCTGTCAGAAACACCCCTTTCGTGTCGTCGGGACTGTTATTGTCACAGTTGACAATGACACACTTGGAATCGGGAAAGTACTCGGAAAGCCCTCTTCCCGACATTTCAACCACGTATCCGATGGTCGATGATTCATTATACGATGGGATTCCGACGACGACATCATACTGTTCCATACCGGCATTACCTCCCCGCGCTGCTTCGTCACATCTCAAAGCGAAAGAACGTCATACCCTGTCCAAGAATATGTATTTACTATACCAGATTGAAAAATATATTCAAACGGAAGGATCGTCCCTGGTCCACCGGCAACGACGACCCGGGCTTTCATGGACCGCCGCGTGCCATCCCGTGGACCGTCGAAAGGAGAATACCTGAAATAGTAATGATTTTTTATCCTTCTTGTGGTAAGAACTTTCATTCGTGGGATATATATCGTCGTAACGTATTGTTTCGACGGCGTGTTTAACGTGATCCGCGTGAAAGGAAGGAGTCGAATGAACATACTGGTTACCGGTGGGGCAGGATATATCGGTTCGGTCTGCGTGGACGAACTGCTCAGTCGCGGCCGTCAGGTTGTCGTCGTCGATAATCTCCAGGAAGGCCACCGGAAAGCGGTTGACCCCGACGCCGTCCTTTATGAAGGGAACTGCGGGGACAGAAAACTGCTGAATGAGATATTTGCGCGGCACTCCATCGACGCGGTCATGCATTTCGCCGCTGATACGGTAGTGGAAAAATCCATGACCGACCCGGGAAGATTCTTTCGCAATAATGTGGTGAACGGCATCGCCCTTCTCGACACCATGATGGAGTTCGGCTGCCGGCGGATGATCTTTTCATCGACCGCATCAACCTTCGGCGAACCGCAGTATAATCCCGTCGATGAGCAGCATCCGCAGACGCCGATCAATCCTTACGGCGAGTCAAAGCTGATGTTTGAGAGAATACTCGACTGGTACCACCGCGCGCACGGGCTGAAGTGCATCTCGCTGAGGTATTTCAATGCCGCCGGAGCAACCCGGCAGCGCGGCGACGCAAAGAAAAACGTGACGCTCATCATTCCCGTCATCATAGAATTTCTCCTCGGAAAGCGTGATAAATTTTTCATCTTCGGAAACGACTACCCGACAAAGGACGGAACCTGCATCAGGGACTATATCCATATCGCCGATCTCGTGAAGGCGCATATCCTCGCCCTGGAACATATCGATACCTACCCGAATAATAAATACAATCTCGGCAACGGAAAGGGATTTTCAAACCTCGAGGTCGTGCAAGCCATGGAAAAGGCGACGGGAAAGCCCGTACCCTACGAAATCGCGCCACGGCGGCCGGGCGATCCTGTCGTCCTGGTGGCCTCCTCGGAACGGGCCCGCAGTGAACTCGGCTGGCAGCCGGCACACACCAGCCTCGAAGAGATCGTCGCATCGGCATGGGAGTGGCATAGAAAACATCCCGACGGGTACGAATAAAACGAGACCGTTGTGTTTCTTGAGTCAATAAAAGGGAATTACTGCGGTAATCACCACTTCCAAAAAGCCTATGAACAGTAAAAGTAAAAAAATTGCCATAGCAATCCCCAAGTACGGATTGACGGGGGGCGCCGAGCATTTCGCCTACGAACTGGCGGAACGGTTATCCCGTAATCCCCACTATGAAATCCATGTTTTCGCAAACAAATGGCAGTCGGGTTCACAACAAATAACATTTCACAAAATACCGATCATCTCATTTCCTAAATTTCTCACTACGATCAGTTTCGCCTTTTTTACCGAACGGAAGCTGTCGAAGATGAACTTCGATGTCGTACACGCCCATGACAGATTATTCAACGCCGACCTGTTTACCATGCACGGCATCCCTCATCGAATCTGGGTCCACGAAATACGCAGGAAGAGCATGAGCCTCTTCGACTATGGAACGTGGTGGGTCGAAAAAAGCCTGGTGCACAGCAAACAATGCAGAATGTTCCTCGCCGTATCGAACGTTGCAAAAGATGCATTTATTCAAGAATATAATGATGTCGATCCCGGCAAGGTTCACGTTGTACCGCCGGGAGTCGATGCGGGGAGATTCCAGAAGGCCGACCGGAATCTCTGCCGTGAGGAAGTAAGAAACCGGCATGGGATTAACGATGAGGACTGCGTCATCCTTTTCGTCTCCATGAACTTCGATATCAAGGGCCTGGACAGACTCATTCCAGGCATCGCGAAACTGCGGAAGAACAATCCCGGGGAAAATATAAAATTGCTGGTCGTGGGAAAAGGCAATGAAAAAAAATATGGAGAGCTCGCAAGGAGTCATGGAATAGGAGACACGGTCGTTTTCGCGGGAGTCGTCGACAGAAAAAGAATCGGTAACTATTACGCGGCGGCGGACCTGTTTGCCATGCTGTCACGCTTCGATACATTCGGGATGGT
>JAFGWZ010000076.1 GCA_016936905.1 Deltaproteobacteria bacterium
ACCGCCGCTGTGATTGATCGCTATCTTCATCACCCGTCCCGTCGGACTCACTTCCGCCGGTTTGATCTCGTGAATTGTTCCAACCTTGATTCCCTGTCCAATGAGAGATCGCGCCACTCCGGCAAAATCAACGCCAAGACTCCATCTGGTTCCCGGCACCCCGGTGCTGAAATTGTCACGAACACTCTTCAAGTACGGGACCCGGGCAGTCCATACGTTTTCAGCGTTCTCCGTCACGCCGCCGCTGTTGGCGTGGAAGTACGCAAGGACAAGCCTGCCATCATGCACAAGAATCCTGCTCCGGGTTTCATTGACCGCCGCGGTTGCCTTTTCATCTTCCGCAACCACGCCTCCGTACACCTGCGACGACGTCGACGCATAGACATCATACTCCCTGTCGCGGTTTTTTTCCTTATGGTACAGCACGAAGGTTCTGGCGGCCACCGCCTGGGCCTTGAGGGCTTCAATCGGCCACGTCGGTGACATTTCCTTCGGTACCACGCCGTAGAGGTATTCTTCCAGCCGCACCCTGTTGATAACATCGATACCATTGTTATTCCGTTTGATTGTCACCGTGCCCCGATAAGGCTTTTCGTTCACCGTGACAAATCCGGCCGATTCCGGGCGGATGACAATAAAGGACCTGCTGAGTGATGCAGCGTTGACGGCAAGAAACCGGTCATACATCGATACGGAAACGGGTTGACCGGTGTGCAACCGACCAAGGGCAGCACCGGTCTGTCTGTCGGCAATCACGCAGGGTGCAGTCCCGCCGATGCGGACCGTCTTCACACCTTCCATGATAAGAACCCGGATCATCTCGTCAGCGCCGACGGCAGGGGCCGCTTCTTTTTTCTGCTCGCCGGGGGGCGGCGGCTTCATACAGGCCTGAATCATGAATTCCGCCGTCTGCCTCCGTGATCCATCGGGAAATCGTGCAAGGTATTCCCGAAACTGGGCGAGCGCCTCACTATGACGAGATTTTTCGTAGAGGATCATTCCTGCATTGAAGTATGCATTGGCGGCATGGCTGCTGCTTGAGTAGTTTTTTGTCACAAAGAAATAAAACTGAAGCGCGGCGTCATAATTGTCGAGGAAATACCCGTAAATGTCGCCGATCCTGAGCGCCGCCCGGGCTTTCATGTCCCGGTCAACGGCATTGTCGGCCACATTCCTGTATGCACCAATGGCTTCAAGATACATTCCCCGCTTGAGGTAGCCGTCGGCCGTCTCCATCGCCCGGCGTTGATCATGCGCCCACCCGTGGACAACGAACAGGAAGACCATAAATCCGCAGATGATGAGACTCGCTGGATACCGAACAGAACGCATAGGCCGGATTTCGCTCCCATCGTATGTGATAAAGAGTGCCAGAGCAGACCTGTAAGCCGAGTTCTGTATCTTCCTGCGGTTTCCCTCAGGAAGATGATGATCATTAATCTAGGACGACAGTTGCCTGCCGCCTCAAGCGACACTACCCGAGGACATTGAGCGGGCCGCTCTCACCGTCCTCCTATTTGGTCTTGCTCCAGATGGGGTTTACCAAGCTTTCCCGGTCACCCGGGAAACTGGTGAGCTCTTACCTCACCTTTTCACCCTTACTCCGGGAGATGGCACAATGCCGATCCCCCAGGGCGGTATGTTTTCTGTGGCACTTTCCTTAGGGTCACCCCCAGTCGCCGTTAGCGACCATCCTGCCCTGCGGAGCTCGGACTTTCCTCTCATCCGCACTAACGGACCAGCGATCATCCGGCCTGCTCTGACACTATAATATTATGATTTTTGCGTGCAATTTATGACCGCCTCATATCAAACCGTTCGTTGAGCCGGTCAGTTCAGGGAATTATTATACTGAAGACGGGAATGAATGACAAGCCTTGCTTGACGTTATCTTTCCGGACAGAAGATCCCCGGGACCTGGGCCATGAATGCCCGATTCTCCACTATCCTCTACTGTTCGTTTTCGCTCTTATTTTCCCAGTACATGATCCTGTTACAGTTCGGACAGAGCATCAGTTCTTCCGATCGCTGCAGCTGGTTGTACATCTGGGGAGGAATATTCATATGGCATCCCCCGCAGACCTCTTTCCAGACAGGGACCACCGCCGTGCCGTTCCGTTTCTGTTTGATGAGGTCGTATCGCTTGAGAAAAGCTGCATCGATCTTCATTTTCAAACTGCGTTGCTTTTCCGTGACATCGGCCAAAAGAGCATCGATAGAATCCATTTCATTCTGAATCTTTTTAATTCTATTTTCAAGTTCAGACCGGCGAAGATTGAATTCTCCCTCCCTGGCCGTTACGTTTCTCCGTTCTTCATCTATGCTGTCGAGGATGACGATAATATCACTCTCCACTATGTCGTTTTTCCCATTGATGACGTCCAGTTCCGTCAGCAATGCCTGATACTCTTTGTTTGTCTTTACCTCGAATAAACGGGCCTTTGTCTTTTTCAGACTCTCTACTCCCCTGGTAAGTTCCTTTTCTTTCTCATTGTGCCGTTGAATCAATTCATCCAGCCTTTTCTTTGCTTCAGCGACTGTTTCCTCATGCTGACGCAGTTCCCCGCTGAGACGGTCTAACTCCAGAGGCAAGAGATTTTTCCTATTCTCTATATTCCTTTGCTCGAAATCGATTTGTTGAAGCTCTACTAAAAGCAGTAATTGTTTCTTCAAAACAATCCCCTCTCACATGATGGAATTATTACCATTTTCGTAAAAAAAAATGCACCAGCTTGTGGTGCATTTTTTACGGACCCTTCGTATGTTCCGAATATGTTGTATTCCCATAAGTTTTTGAAAGACGCAAACATTGCAAAACTACCGTCACCTCACTCTTGTGGTGGGCCCACCTGGATTCGAACCAGGGACCTACCGGTTATGAGCCGGTGGCTCTTCCAGCTGAGCTATGGGCCCTTACAAGCATTGAAACATAAGAAGTGAGGAAGATATACTTAATTCTTTTCCTTTGTCAAGATTTTATTTAACGTTCGTTTTAATTTCCCGCCTTCGCGACGGACCTCGCAGTTTCCTCAAGACCGCCTTCTCAATCTCTCTCGCTTTCACCATTGTTTCCGTATCGAAATCTCCGGTTTCCTCCTCCATGCTGAAATCCGCTCGTTCTCCGATGCCGAAACGCATTCGCAATACTTTTTCCTCACGGGGCGTCAGTGTTGACAGAATTTTCCGCGTCTGCTTGGCGAGATCCATGCTCACCGCCGCTTCCGATGGAGACATGATCTTCTTATCTTCTATGAAATCACCGAGCGAACTGTCTTCCTCTTCTCCGATTGGAGTCTCCAACGAGATAGGCTCTTTTGCGATCTTCAACACTTTCCGTACCTTCTCCAGCGGAAATTCCATCTTGCCGGCAATCTCTTCCGGATTTGGCTCCCTGCCCAATTCCTGTACAAGGTACCGAGATGTCCGGATGAGCTTGTTGATCGTTTCAATCATATGGACAGGGATCCTGATCGTTCGTGCCTGATCGGCGATGGCCCGCGTAATCGCCTGCCGTATCCACCATGTCGCGTAGGTGGAAAACTTATACCCCCGCTGATATTCGAATTTATCAACGGCTTTCATCAACCCGATATTTCCCTCTTGAACAAGATCGAGGAACTGCAGCCCCCGGTTCGTGTATTTCTTCGCGATGCTGACGACCAGCCGCAGATTAGCCTCCATCAGTTTCTTCTTAGCCTGATCTGCCTTGGTCTCACCACTTTCAATCGACGCTACAACGGTTTTCAATTTGTCGGAGGGAATGCCAATATCCGAAACGATCTTTTTCCTGTCTCTCCGGGCCCGCTTGATAATTCTTTCCAATTCTCTCATCGTCTCAGCAGACAGACCTACCTCTTTCAGCACCTTCTTCTCCTGATCCTTCCCCTTCCTCATGCGTGAGAACATCGATTCAAGGGTCTTGAGATTAGTTCCCGCCTGGTCTTTACATCTCTGGAGATCCCTCTCCGCCTTCACGACCGTCGTGCGGGCAATCTTAAGTTTAAGAACCAGCCTGTTGATATATTTCTTACTGAACCTGACCTCTTTACATAACTTTACGATTTTCTTAGCGTTTTTATCCTGCAGATCGTTTAATTGTTTTATCTCCGCCTCATCACCCTGCGCTTCCTTCAACCGCTGTAGCAGCGCTTCGTTCTTCCTATAAAGCCTCATCACCTTCTCAACGAGACTCTGGACCCTCTCACGATGCATATCTTCTTCCACAAAACCTTCTTCGTCTTCGATGTTATCGACGACATTCTTTACCCTTATTTCTCCATCTTTCAGCATCATGCCGGTGTCGATAACATCCTTAATGACGATGTCCTGCATGAAGAGGGCGTTCATCACTTCCCGCTCACCCTCCTCGATTTTCTTCGCAATCTCCACCTCTCCTTCGCGGCTCAGCAATGACACCAGGCCCATCTCCCGGAGATACATTTTCACCGGATCGCCCGTCTTTCCCAAAACGGGAATGAGCGACGGCAAGGCATCTCCCAGTTCCTTCACGTCGTCGGAATCATCGACATCCTTTTTTTCCATCCGCTTATCGCCTTTCTCGGCATCAATGATATCGATGTTTTTCTCCCCGAACATGATAATGATATTGTCCAAGTCATCAGATGAGATTATATCCGTGGGAAGCATATCATTCACATCATCGTATGTAAGGAAACCCTTTTCTTCACCGAGCGATATCAGTTTTTTCACCTCATCCGAATGCAGTATCTTTTTCATTCTTCACTCTCCTCGGACTTAATATAATGCCTCCGGATAACATCCGGAACCGTTCAGCAGGCATTGCCTTTTCGATTCATTTACCCCGTCAGGTTCTTTTCCTCTTCGAGCAGCCGGCCCTTCTCCGCAACCAACCTGTTCAACAAAGCCGTATCGCCGGCCTGCTGAGCCCGCAACAGTTGCCGCTGCACTGCATCCCGCCTGCTTTTGTACCATCTTCTCCTGATTTTCTTTATGGTATCCATGAAGACCCGGTCAACGACGGCCTGGTCGTCCGGTTTCTCCATCATGGCAATCTTAAAAAACCGATCTCTGACACCGGCGTCAGGAAACGTCATGATAATATCGGAAAGCTGTTTCCCCCTTCCCCGGACAAACGAGTCAATAATGAATTCGGCCAGGCTTCTCAGTTCCTTGCTCAAGAAATAATCCACTATGTTTTCATCCATGATGATCCTTATTTTCCCCGGATCATCAATGATCATTCCTATGAGGCTCGCTTCCACCCCATCGATCGGAACGCCATTCGATTTCCCCGGCATGGTCTTCTGCGTGGTGACACGGCGATGCTCAGCCATCCGACCGACTTCCGATTTCAACACCTCCTGATCGATGCCGAGTTTTTCCGCCACCATTTTGACGAAGAGATTCCGCTGAACGGGATCCACGATCTTTCGTATGAACCCTATCGAGTCCCTCGCCGATGCAAGCTTGTCCGCAAAGGTCGTTCCGCCCCCTATCATGTGATCGATATAGTAGTTCACCATGGACGGCGCTTCCCGAACGACATCCTCGAAGGCATCCTTCCCGTATTTCCTGACGAATGTATCGGGGTCGTCCCCTTCCGGCAGCATGACGATACGGGCATTCATTGCTTCTTCAAGCGATATCGCCACCCCCCGTTCTACAGCACTCTTCCCCGCCTCGTCAGGATCAAAAACCATGGCCACATTTTTTGTCAGCCGCCGTATCAGCCCGATCTGTTCCTTGGTGAGAGCCGTTCCCAACGTAGCGACAACATTAGTAATTCCCGCAGCCCACAGGGCCAGAAAATCGAAATAGCCTTCAACAATGACAGCTTCGTTCCTCTTCTGAATCTCATTCCTGGATCGATACAGACCGTAGAGCGTTTTTCTTTTCACATATACCGGCGATTCGGGGGAATTCATATATTTCGGCTCCCCTTTTCCGATAACCCTTCCTCCGAATCCTATGACGCGGCCGTTCATGTCTTCTATGGGGAACATGATTCGACCGCGGAACCGGTCATAGTGCCGTCCTTTCGCGTTCGAGGCAATCAGCCCGACCTTTTCGGCCGTTTCGAGAGAAACCCTGTTGCCCGCCAGAAAATTCATGAGGGAATTCCATCCTTCATACGCATACCCAAGGCCAAATTCCTTTATGACGGCGTCGCCTATTCCTCGATCAAAAAGATACCTCGCCGCCTCTTTTCCTTCTCCCGATGCAAGATTTCGAGAAAAATAGTTCGCTGCCAGCCGGTTGATGCGGCATAAGGTTTCTCTTTCTCCAGCTGTTTCCCTCTGTTGAGCGGTTAATTCCTTAACGGGGATGGGGATGCCGAGCCTGTCGGCAAGGTGCCGGACCGATTCCGGAAAGGACATATTGTTGATCTTCATTATGAATGAAATGGCATTGCCTCCTTCTCCGCATCCGAAACAATAAAAAATCTGCTTTTCAGGATTGATGGAAAAGGACGGCGTTTTTTCCTGGTGAAAAGGGCACAGGCCGACGTAGTTTTTCCCCGCTTGTTTGAGACTGATATACTCCGATACAATATCGACGATTTGCGCCCGTGTCTTTATCTCTTCTATTATCTCTTCGGGAATATGCCCTTTCAATTACAATCCCCTCTTCGTGGGCAGACATAAACGGGCTTTTGCCAAAATAAAAAATTCATTTGAGCGGTCTTCAAAACGATGGCGAAAGGCACAGGGCAAAGGTCGAGTTTTGAAATTGCCTGGAGCACGCTGCCGATTTATCAAAAAGCTCCATAGATCATGTCAAAATGATTTTTTTCAACACCCTGAATATCAGAGCAGAGGCCACACATCGTATCGTTAAGCGGTTCAGGAATAAGGGGCCTCCGGTAACCGAACCTATGAACTCAGTATCGCCTTCACCCGTTCACTCACAACCTTGCCGTCGGCTTTTCCGGTCACCTTCGCCATAAGGGCCTTCATTACCTTACCCATATCCCGAGGACTCGTCGCACCGACTTCTTCTATAGCATGAGAGATGATTGCATCCAGCTCTTCTCCAGAAAGCTGCTGGGGCATAAATGATTGAATGATCTCCAGTTCCTTTTCTTCCTTTTCAACGAGGTCCTGCCGCCCTCCTTTGGCAAACTGCTCTATCGAATCCTTCCGCTGTTTGACCATAGACGAAAGAACCTGCAGGGACTCCTGTTCATTCAGATCTTTTCCCACATCAATCTTCTTATTGTGGAGGGCTGACTTGATCAACCGAAGAGCGGCCAACCGCACCTTGTCTCTGGTTTTCGCCGCAAGAACCATTTCACTTTCGATCTTCTTTATCATGGCACACACCGTCTCATTTCTTTTATGTTACAGAAGGACCGGAGATTCCCCGCCCATTGACAACCTTTCAGATTTCACTTTTATAACATAACAACGTTTCGCCTTTTGTCAATTATATTCATGAACTTTCAAAGATTCTTCATCCGAGGTCATCCCTCAGCCTCGTCCCGCCGAGCAGATGCATATGAAGATGAAAGATGACCTGTCCTCCCTCTTCATTGCAGTTGATTACCGTCCTGAATCCTTTCTGATCGATCCCCTTTATGGCAGATACCTCTCTTACGGCGGACAGGATATCGCCCATAATATCCGCGTGATCAGGATCTATATCCAGCAGGGTCGGGATGTGTTGTTTCGGTATGATAATGACATGCACCGGAGCCATCGGATTAATATCATCGAAGGCAAGGACCTTGTCATCCTCGTAAACCTTCCGACTCGGGATGTCACCATTGACGATTTTACAGAATATACAGTCTTCCGCCATCACAAAAACCTCCTCCCGATAATGTTTCTTTCCCCGTCGTCTCCTCACACGCCGCCAATCAGGAATGGAATACGTTCGATATCCCTCCGCCCCAATTCCCGGCAGCGCTCATTCACACCGTCACGGTACTTGCTCCTCTTCTACCTGGCGCTTCGTTCCACCGGAAACATCAATACTATCACCACACAGAACAACTGAGCATCATGGAATGGCGTATCACTCGCTCCGCGAGGATTGGCCGGCAGTCCGTATGGCGTCTTCCAGTTTCAATGCGCCGGTATAGAGAGCTTTCCCCGTGATGACGCCCATAATACCCGACCGCTCCACTTTCAACAGGTCTTCGATATCTTTGAGCGTTGCCACGCCTCCCGAGGCAATAACAGGAATATCGATGGATTCGGCCATCTTCTTCGTCGCATCTATGTTCACCCCGGTCTCCATGCCATCCCGTCTGATATCGGTATACACGACGGCGTGAATCCCCAACCCCTCATATCTTTTGGCAATGTCTATGACAGACCGTCCCGTTCCCTCAGTCCACCCTTCTACCATTATCTCCCCGTCCTTACCGTCGATGCCGAGGATAATCGAACCTCCGTGGGCCGCGCAGGCCTCCTTAACGAACTCACCATCCTTGAGGGCGGCCGTCCCAAGAATAACCCATGCCACTCCCATCCGGAGATACGCGTCGACGGTTTCAATGTTTCGTATTCCTCCGCCGACCTGAACAGGAATTTCAAGAGCGCCGACTACGCTCCGTATAACGTCCCGGTTTCGAGGTGATCCTGACCGGGAACCGTCAAGATCAACAATATGGAGCCGCTCAGCTCCCTTTTCCTGCCAGGTCCTCGCCATGGTAACAGGGTCGTCGGAGTAGACGGTTACTCTGGAAAAATCTCCCTGAAGGAGACGGACACACTTCCCGTCGTTCAAATCGATTGCAGGGATTATGATCACGGTGGAACTCCTTTAAACCGCAGATTTCATTGATTTAATACATTATTCTCACAACCCGGTTCATCGGCCGAACCACCCCGGACAGGGGGCATGCTGGGGCATGCTGGGGTCAGGTCTTGCTTTTTGCCTCTGCTAAAATCGCATGGCAAAAAGCAAGACCTGACCCTTGGCTCGCTCCCATGGCAAAAAGCAAGACCTGACCCTTGGCTCGCTCCATGCACTAAGGAGCATTCCCCCCTGCCACATATATTTTCATCCCTCAGTTTCGCCATGTGGATGGAACGGGGATGATCGCCTAGAGGTTATTCTGACTCACCGGGGAATGTTGTGAGTATTTGATCGATGCCTGCCTCAGCAAGCTGCTTCGCCGTCAACCACGTTCCATGGCCTTTGATGAAAGTCTTTACGTCCAAGATGTTTTCCATGAGAGAACTCTGGGTCTTGTCAAATACACCTTTCCATACCAGAGCTCCATCATTGACCCGCACTAAATAAATACCGAAGGCAACCGATGCGGGTTGCTCAACTGCGTATGCATACCCTCGCCTCTCCCGGTACCGATAAATATAACCGGCAAGCACAGCGTCGACGCCCAGGTCCACGCCGACCTTCCGGATGATGTTATACGGATCCGCCGTTAATGAGTCGGAACGGGCCATCAGGTATGCTTCCCTGACCCTGCCAAGTTCAAAAAGCGTAATGTTTCGATATTTCTCCATTTTCTTGACCAGCGCCGATTCTATCGTTTCCTCAGGCGTCCCCGAACATGGCGCCGACGAAAGGAAATAGGCCCCGATGAGAGGGCATTTGACATAACCGACCGATGGGTCTTCCGGTATGATGTTCCGGAAGGGAATAACGGCAATCGTTTTAATAACCGGGGCTTCGTCTGTAGCCGCGGTACCGGATGTCGCGGGGGACTGAACCGACGAGCATCCCGCCAGCAGGGCGACGGAGAAAAACCAGCATAGAACGATGATGTGCCACCATGCGGAGGGACGTTTTCTTCTGGTCACAACAACACTCCTTTATACGTTCAGCAATGAGAAATAATTCTCTTTATACCCCGGGATACCGGCACATGGCTTTGAGGGCAGACCGAATCTTTTCCCGGCGCGGCCCCGAACCGACAGTCTGCGGGGGGAGGCTTCACAGGGTCCCCTTTGTCGACATGACACCTGAAATCCGATCGTCAACGGCGCACGCTTTCCTCAGGGACCGGGCAAATGCCTTGAAAACAGCTTCGATCATATGATGAGGGTTTCTACCATACATAACATTGATGTGCAATGTAATACCGGCATGATCACAGAGTGCCTTGAAGAATTCCTCACATATGATGGGGTCGAAATCCTTTACCGTTCTATGGTCAAAATCAGCTTTGAAAACCAGGTAGGGCCTTCCAGACAGATCGAGACTTACGAGGCAGAGGCTCTCGTCCATCGGCACGACGGCCGATCCGTAGCGCCCTATCCCTTCCTTGCCGACCAGGGCTTCCTTTATGACGTCTCCGAAACAGATTCCAAGATCTTCCACCAGATGGTGATAATCAACATGGGTATCACCCTGGCCCCGGACCATCACATCAAACAGTCCGTGCTTCGCAAAAAGCGTAAGCATGTGGTCAAGAAAAGGTATCGTTGTGTCAATATCAGCCCGGCCCTCCCCGTCCAGTTGCATTTCGACGAGGATGTTCGTTTCGGTCGTCTTTCTCTCCACTTTCGCCGTTCTTTTCACGAGGTCCCTTCCTTTCAGATTACTTTGTTGAGAGTGTACTCGATTATTCCTTCCGCCCCGGCTTCCCGAAGGACGGGTATGAGATCCCTTACGATACTCCTGTCCACAATTGTTTCAACAGCATACCACTCTTCATTAAACAGCCCCGACACGGTGGGTGCCTTTAATGATGGAAGCAGCAACATAATCGTCCCGAGATTGTTTTTTGACACGTTCAACTTGAGGCCGACCTTCCCGACAGCGAGGAGAGAACCGTTCAAAAGGGTCCTGATCTGCTCGATCTTCCTTTTCTTCCAGGGATCGTCCCACGCCACCCGGTTTGCAATCAACTGCGTATTCGTTTTTAAAAGTTCATGAACAATCCTCAGATTATTCGCCCGAAGGGTCGAGCCGGTTTCAGTCACTTCAACAATGGCATCAACGAGGCCTTCGACGACCTTTGCTTCCGTCGCCCCCCATGAAAATTCCACGTGGACCGATAGTCCCTTCTCAGCGAAATACCGCTTGGTGAAGCTCACCAGCTCGGTGGAGACCTTCTTGCCTTCCAGGTCTTCTATGCTCTCTATCGGCGAATCATCACGAACGACCAGTACCCACCGCGCCTGTTTCGTCGTCGCCTTTGAATAGATAAGATCCTGTATAACAACAACCTCCGAGTCATTTTCCAGGATCCAATCCTTGCCCGTCAGACCCAGGTCAAGCGTACCGTCATCAATATATATTGACATTTCCTGTGCCCTCACGAGGGAACAGGAAATCTCATCGTCATCAATATCCGGAAAATAACTTCGACTGTTATAGGATATCTGCCATCCCGCACGTTTAAAAAGTTCAATCGTATTTTCTTCGAGACTTCCCTTCGGTATTCCCAAACGCAATTTCTTCATTTTTTATACACATCCTCCGGATCAAATACTTTCTCTCCGATCGTTTCGAGTTCTTCTCCCGACAGGCGCCGATGGAAGCATGATCGATACCCGGTATGACACGCCGCCCCCCCGACCTGATCCACCAGGAGCAGGATCGTGTCGGAATCGCAGTCGATCCTTATTTCCCTTACGTTTTGAAAATGACCTGACGATTCTCCCTTCACCCACAGGGCCTTTCTCGACCGGCTCCAGAACGTCGCTTTCCCCGTCGTCAGGGTATGCTGCCACGACAGACGGTTCATGTACGCGAGCATGAGCACTTCTTTTGTTTCATAATCCTGAACTATCGCCGGCAACAACCCGGCGCCTTTATCGAAATTTATTTCTACCATGGAACTCCCTCTCTTGACACAGCTACCTGCCCACCGCCCTCCTATCGATTATCGATTCTGACGGCGCCGCGGATTGAATTTTTTGTGTAAGTTCGTAAATTAAAGTAACATGCTTGATTTCGCAAGCATTATTTTCTCAATTTTCAACTTGCCTCGACACATTTTTTATGTTAGCAAAGGATTCTGCATGCAGTGGGATACTGCGTAACATCCTCACTGAGTTTGCGATTCGACTAATGAAACCTAAAATTTTTGCAAAAGGAGGTTATACGATATGCAGGTATTAATCGGCGGTGTTGTGGCGGCGGTTTTGGGACTTGTCGGCCTTATTGCCTGGTGGAAAGAGTTTCTCCTCATTCTCATGGGTGGCATACCCGTGGCGCTTCTTCTCGGCGGCGCCCTGGCCATTTATGTCGGATACGACGAACTGAAGGATCAGATGCGGGAGAAGAAAGAAAAGGAAAAAGAAAGTAAAGAAAAGGGCGACGAACTGAAGAAGACCAAAGAAGAGTTGGAAAAAGCAAAGGAAGAAGTGGAAAAGTTAAAATCGGAAAAGTCAAAGGCAAAGAAATAGGACATCATCGAGCATTGTTAATAATACAACAACGGGGGCCTGGCCCCCGTTGTTCTTTCTTCCCTCATTCCATTCCCCTGACATAAGAATTTGAGAAAATAGTACTTGACAGGATAATAGCTATTTATTAGAGTTCGCGGTATCAGTTTAAATAGCGTCGTGTGCATATGTTTGAAGAAATGACTTCACATCCCTCATTGAGCGCAGGCCTTAATAACTACATGTATTGATGCCTGCTGCCGCCCGTCCGGGTGAGTAAGCAGGCCTTCCATAAAAGAACCCCACACCCCTTTTCACATTTCCATGGTAGAAATGTAACTTAATTCCGTAGACTTGTGGACCATGTCACACTCAAGCGGTCTCTACTTGAGAGACGGGCCGAAACAAAAAAGGAGAGAGGAGCATACAATGAAACGGACGATTTTCATTACCATAACAATACTGGCATCTGCCGTCATGGCATTATGTATCTTCGGGGCTTCTCCCGTCGGTGCAAAAACGTTTAACCTCCGATACAGTATTTTCTTCCCGCCGACGCACGATCAATGCAAGGCAGGAATCGCGTGGGCCGAGGAAGTTGAAAAGCGTACCGGGGGAAGGGTCAAAATCACTGTTTTCCCTGCCGGAACGCTCACCGCGGCAAATCAGTGTTATGATGGTGTCGTCAAGGGCATATCCGATATCGGCATGTCCTGTTTTGCCTACACGAGGGGACGTTTCCCCGTAATGGAAGCTGTCGACCTGCCCCACGGTTATCCCAACGGCCAGGTCGCAACACATGTGGCGACGGAATTTTACCGCGCCATGAAACCGAAAGAACTCGATGATGTAGCCGTCATGTACATCCATGCCCATGGACCGGGCCTTCTGCATACGCAAAAACCGGTGCAGACCCTCGAGGAGCTGAAGGGAATGAAAATAAGATCAACGGGCTTGAGCGCCAAAATTACGGAATCGCTTGGTGCCGTTCCCGTCGCGATGCCCCAGCCGGCCACCTATGAAGCACTCCAGAAAGGAGTCGTCGAGGGAACCTTTTCACCGATCGAAACGCTGAAAGGATGGAAACAGGGGGAAGTTATCAAGTTTACAACGGATTGTTCGGCCATCGGGTATACCACGGCAATGTTCGTCGTCATGAACAAAAAAACGTGGGATGCTCTGCCCGCCGACATCAGGGCAATTATCGAAGGCATCAACAACGAATGGCTTGATGTTCACGGCAAATCGTGGGACAAAAGCGATGAAGACGGAAGGGCATACACCCTGAGCCTGGGGAACAAGATTCTGCCCCTGACGCCCGATGAAGAAAAACGGTGGATAAATGCCGTCCGGCCGATTATCGACGACTACATAAAAGGGGCAGACGCGAAAAGCCTCCAGGGAGAAAAGGCCGTCTCTGAGGTGAAACAACTTATCGACCACTGCCGGAAGGTTTATGACAAGAAAAAATAGCGGTCTCAACAGATTAATAAGGGGGAACAAACGTAAGGTCACACTGACGGCACATAGGGCGACACATAATGGTTTACGTTGAACGGTTCATATATACCCTGGCAAACAGGTTCAACTGGATTGCGGCGGCGGCGGTCGTGGTGATAATGCTGCTCACGACCGCCGACGTGGTTCTTCGACTATTCCGCCACCCCATCCCGGGCACCTATGAAATAGTCGGCTTTATGGGAACTGTCATCATTTCTTTTTCTCTGGCTTATACATCCATTCAGAAAGGGCATATCGCCGTTGACTTTATTGTTCAGAAACTGCCCCGGAAGTCCCAGCTCACGATTTCCGCCGTCAATGATTTAATGGGATCCATTCTCTTCGGCATCATCGCATGGCAGAGCATTGCCTATGCCATTGATCTGAAACAGAGCCACGAAGTGTCTCTTACCATTCAAATACCGATCTATCCATTCGCGCTGGGCATCGCTATCGGATGCGGCCTCCTCTGCCTGGTTCTCCTCGCTGAACTCATAACATCGATCAAAAGGATAACGGTACCATGAGTCCCATAATGGTCGGGATCATCGGCATTGTCGCCCTCTTTTTCTTCATTTTCTCACGGATGCCCGTCGGTTTTGTCATGGCCATCGTGGGATTTATAGGGTTCGGATGCCTGGTCTCCTTCGATGCGTCATTGAACCTTATGGCGAAGGATGTGTTCGCCGTATTCAGTTCATACAACCTGACGGTCATTCCCCTCTTTGTCCTCATGGGACAGCTGGCATTTCATGCCGGGATCAGCGCAAGACTTTTTGACGCGGCTTACAAATTTATGGGCCATCTGCCGGGCGGCCTGGCCATCGCGGCAATCGGCGCCTGTGCGGCATTCTCCGCCATCTGCGGATCGACGAATGCAACGGCGGCAACCATGGCCGCGGCAACACTCCCTGAGATGAAACGATACAACTACAAACCGGGCCTCGCCACGGGGGTCATCGCCGCCGGAGGCAGCCTTGGAATTCTCATTCCCCCAAGCATCATTTTCATTGTATATGGAATCCTTACCGAGCAATCAATCGGAAAACTATTTGTGGCGGGAATCCTCCCCGGCCTGATCCTGACCGTTCTGTTCGCCCTGACCATTGTTATCTGGACAACCGTTGATCCGTCGCAGGCACCGAGAGGACCGAAGGCATCATTCGGGGACCGGCTGCATTCCCTGTCGGGGCTCGTTGAGACACTCTTCCTTTTCCTGCTTGTAATGGGGGGACTTTTCGTCGGATTCTTCACCCCCACCGAGGCCGGGGCCATCGGCGCCTTCGGCACACTTGTTGTCGCCGTTATCCGCAGGAATCTCTCCTGGAAGGGATTCGTTACGTCTCTTGTCGAAACGACACGAATGTCCTGCATGATCCTCGTTATCGTTGCCGGCGCCACCATATTCGGCCATTTTCTCGCCGTATCGACCATACCTTTCGAGATTGCGACGTGGATAACAGGATTTGACCTGCCCCGCGCCGCCATTATGTCAATGATCATTCTGCTCTTTCTTATCGGAGGGTGCGTCATCGACGCCCTTGCGCTCATCATGCTTACCGTGCCGATATTTTTCCCCGTGGTTATTCAGCTCGGATACGACCCGCTGTGGTTCGGCGTGGTTATCGTTCTGATAACGCAGATAGGGGTTATCACACCGCCGGTGGGAATCAATGTTTACATCGTCAGCGGCGTGGCACGGGACGTCCCGCTCGAGGTAATCTTCAAGGGAGTGGTTCCGTTGCTTATCGCTCTCATTGTTGGAACGTTTCTCCTCATCCCCTTCCCGCAAATCGCCCTCTTTCTGCCCGGATTGATGAAATAGCTCGGGCTGTCACGAAACCGCGCTGCCGCCGGCCAGTCATGACGGCTCTCGCCTGCCGGCCGGGAAGAGGTCCGCGTCATAGCGGATCAATCGATTTCAGTCGAAGAGGCTCTTCTTTTTTATGATTTCCAAAATGAGGAGGAAAGCGCCGATTGATATGGCGCTGTCGGCCATATTGAAGGCGGGCCAGTGGTACGAACCTACGTAAACGTCTAGGAAGTCAATGACCTCTCCCAACCTGATTCGGTCGATCAGGTTCCCCAGGGCGCCGCCGAGAATCAGAGACAGCCCGAGGACCGCCACCGTTTCTTCTTGCCTGACCTTCCGGATCACCAGGGCGATGAAAACAACGGCCGCCACCGAGACAGCAATGAAAAAGGTGGAACGAAAGACCGGATCGGCGCCGGCAAGAAATCCGAACGCCGCCCCGGGATTCCTAATATAGGTGATGTTGAACAATCCGTGGATGACGGCGGATGATTCATAGAGATTATATGAAGACGCAATGGAGAGTTTCGTTGCCTGATCCAGAAGAAGAACGATGACCAGGGCAAGGCTGAGAATAATGTACTTCCTGTTCACCATATCCCCTTTCATATTCACCGATACGCCTCATGGCAAACGTATATTCTTGTTCGCTCACCTATTCCACTGCAAGCAACGGTGAATACGCGCTCATTGCCCAATTCATTTTCGCCGGGTCTATGGATCTTTTTGACAAATCCACAGCTTGCTCCAGGCGTTGCCAAAGCTTCAACCTTCTTCCTTAACCTTTTGCCTTTAGCCCTTGGCCTTTTGCCTGTAATTGCCCTTAGCCTGATTCATGAAGACCGCTCACATGAATTGTTGCGACAGCCCCTCACTCCTGACAACTACAGGTTACTGCAGCACCTGTCGCAGATCGTCGGATGGTCCGCGCTGCTTCCAACGGTGGTGCTGTAATGCCAGCACCTTTCGCATTTTTCTCCCAGGGCCTTTGTAACGCCGATTTTCAGGCCGTCAATCTCAGGACTCACGTAAGGAGAATCGATGGAATCCTCGGACGCGACGGTAATATCCGATACGATAAGCAGGGCTCGTAAATCATCGAGATATTCCGTAAGGAGCGCTGTCAACTTTTCGGGACCGTAGATCGTTACGCTGCAATCAAGTGAATGGCCGATGATCTTCTGCTGCCTCGCCAGTTCGATTGCTTTTGAAACCTCGCTCTTCACCGTGACGAGGGTCTGCCACTTCCCGCCGAGTTCCTTGCCCCTGTAATCGGGGTTCACCTCGGGGAAAAGGGTCATGTGAACACTCTCTTCTTTCCCTTCATAGGAGGGAAGGCTTTCCCATATCTCTTCCGCTGTAAAGGTGAGAATCGGTGCCAGGAGCTTAACCATGGTATCGAGAATGATATACATGGCGCTCTGGGCGGACCGCCGATCCATCGATTCTGCCTTCGACGTATAGATGCGGTCCTTCAGCACATCAAGGTAGAGGGCACTCAGGTCCACCGTACAGTAATTATGAAGGGTGTAATAGACGACATGGAACTGGTAGTTTTCGTATGCTTGCCTCACTCTCCTGATCACGTCCTGGAGCCGGTGAAGCGCAGCCTTGTCCATCTCCCTCATTTTTTCGTAAGGAACGGTATCGTCTCCGGGGTTGAAGTCATAGAGATTGCCCAGGATATATCTGCTGGTATTCCGGATCCTTCGATAAGCGTCGACAAGGCGTTTCAGAATCTCGTCCGATATTCTTATGTCCACGGTATAATCTTCCGCCGCCACCCAGAGCCGCAGTATTTCCGCTCCGTATTGATCGACCAGGTCCTGGGGATCGATGACATTCCCCATGGATTTGGACATCTTCCTTCCGTCTCCATCAACGACAAACCCGTGGGTAAGAACATTCTTATAGGGCGCCCGTCCCCGTGTCCCTACCGATTCGAGGAGCGAAGAGTGAAACCATCCCCGATGTTGATCGCTCCCTTCAAGATACATGTCCGACGGTGAACGGAGATCGCTCCAGTGGGCGGTATTCTCGAGCACCGCCGCGTGGCTGACCCCTGAATCGAACCAGACATCAAGGATATTCGTTTCCTTCGTAAATTCATCGCCCTGGCAGGCGGGGCAGACAGTGCCCGTCGGCATCAGGTCCTTCGCTTCCCGCTCGTACCACACGTCGGCACCGTGTTCTCTCACAAGTCCCACAACGTAATCAATCGTTTCCCTCGTATACAGCGGCGAGCCGCAGTCCTTGCAGTAAAAGATGGTAATGGGAACACCCCAGACACGCTGGCGGGAGATACACCAGTCCGGCCTGTTTTCGATCATCCCGTAAATGCGATCCCGTCCCCATTTGGGAATCCACTGAACGCTGTCGATCGCCTTGAGTGCCTTTTTCCGCAGATCGTTCTTTTCCATCGATATGAACCACTGCTCGGTGGATCTGAAAATGATCGGGTTCTTGCATCTCCAGCAGTGAGGATACTGATGCTCGATATCGACGACGCCCAGAAGCGCTCCTACTTCCTTGAGTTTCTCGTTGACCGGTTCATTTGCGTCAAAAACAAACTGCCCGGCAAAGAAATAGACGTCGCGGGTAAAGTTCCCGTCATCATCAACGGGGGCATACACATCAAGCCCGTACTCAAGGCCGATTTCGTAGTCCTCCTGCCCATGTCCAGGGGCAATATGGACCGTTCCAGTCCCCGCTTCGAGGGTGACGAAGGGCGCCAGGATCAACACGCTTTCACGGTCAATAAAGGGGTGCCTGCATTTCAGGCCTTCAACAACACTCCCCTTGAATTCTTCGAGGATCTCGTACGGTTCATCCTTGTAGCCGAAAGCATCCATGCAGTAATCGAGAAGTTCCTTCGCGATGATGAGCACCTCGTCTTTGACCTTGAGGGCGATATAGTCGAAGTCCTCATGAAAGGCGATTGCCAGGTTCGCCGGAATCGTCCAGGGGGTGGTCGTCCAGATGACAACGCTCACCGTTTCGCCTTTGAGCCTCGGCATGAGTGAAGATATATCGGAGATGAGGGGAAATTTGACATAAATGGAAGGGGTTGTATGATCATCATACTCGACCTCCGCCTCCGCGAGGGCCGTCTTACAGGAAGCGCACCAGTAGACCGGCTTCTTGCCCCGATAGATACTTCCGTTGAGCAGAAGGGTCCCGAGCTCCCTAACGGTCGTCGCTTCGTAATCATAATCCATGGTTATGTAAGGATCTTCCCACTTTCCGAGGCATCCGAGCCGTTTGAACTGTTTCCGCTGAACATCGAGGTACCCTTCGGCATAGTTACGGCACCGCCTGCGTTTCTCAGCCTGGGTCAGGCTGAACCGGTCTTCCCCGAGTTCCTTATCAACCTGATGCTCGATGGGAAGGCCGTGACAGTCCCATCCCGGAACGAAGACACTGTTGTATCCGAACATATTTTTTGACTTGACGACGATGTCCTTGATGATCTTGTTCAGCGCCGTCCCGAGGTGAATGTCGCCATTGGCATAAGGAGGGCCGTCATGAAGGATGTAGGGCTCCCGGTCCTTCGATATTGCCCTGATCTTATCATACAGGCCAATCTCATCCCATTTCTTGAGCATTTCAGGTTCCCGCTTGGCAAGATTGGCTTTCATTGAGAAATCCGTCTTCGGCAGATTCAAGGTATCTTTATAGTCCATGGATGTCCCCCGGAAATGTAATATCCGCTTTCTCTAACACAATTCATAAATGATAATCAACAGTTTTAAATCAATTATGAAAAGGCGCAACCGGGACAAAAGGACCGGGGCATCAACAGCGATGTAAAAAAAGCCCCCAGGGGGGTTACCTGGAGGCTTTCTGATTTGTTCTATTTATGCGGTACCGGTTACATCATTCCGCCCATTCCGCCCATTCCGCCGGGAGGCATCGGGGGCATCGGCGGTTCTTCCCTCGGTTTTTCCGCGACCATACACTGGGTGGTCAGCATCAGCGCCGCCACGCTCGCCGCATTCTGAAGGGCAAACCTTGTCACCTTTGTCGGGTCGATAACACCGGCCTTCATCATATTTTCATATTTATCGATCAGCGCGTTGAAGCCAAAGTCGCCTTTCTGATTCTTGACTTTCTCAACGATGATCGAACCTTCGAATCCGGCGTTGTTGGCGATCATTCTGAGAGGCTCTTCAATCGCCTTTTTGACGATATTGAGGCCGATCAGTTGATCACCCGTCAGCTTGGCCTTGTTAAGGGCGGGAATTGTCCTGATGTAGGCAACGCCTCCGCCGGGAACGATTCCTTCTTCAACGGCGGCGCGGGTCGCGTTCAGAGCGTCCTCCACGCGGGCCTTCTTCTCTTTCATTTCCGTCTCGGTTGCCGCACCGACTTTGATGACGGCAACGCCGCCGACGAGCTTCGCCAGCCGTTCCTGGATTTTCTCTCTATCGTAATCAGATGTCGTTTCTTCCATCTGGACTCTCATCTGTTTCACCCGGGCCTCGAGCGCTTTCCTGTCACCGGCTCCGTCGATGATGGTGGTGTTGTCTTTGTCGAGGATGATCTTCTTTGCCCGACCGAGATCTTCGACCGTCGCATTCTCAAGCCGCGAGCCCATATCTTCCGAAATAAGCTTGCCGCCGGTAAGAATGGCGATGTCTTCAAGCATCGCTTTCCTCCGCTCACCGAAACCGGGGGCCTTAACGGCCGCCACCTGCAGGGTTCCGCGGATCTTGTTCACCACGAGTGTCGCCAGCGCTTCGCCTTCCACATCTTCAGAGATAATCAGCAGCGGCCTGCCCATCTTGGCAATATTCTCGAGGATGCCGAGGAGATCCTTCATGACGCTGATCTTCTTATCGTACACGAGGATGTATGCATCTTCCATCTCGGCCACCATCTTGTCGGCATTGGTGACAAAATAGGGGGACAGATAGCCTCGGTCGAACTGCATTCCTTCCACGACCTCAAGTTCCGTCGCCAGGCCTTTCGCCTCTTCGACGGTGATAACCCCTTCCTTGCCGACCTTTCCCATCGCCTCGGCGATGATGTTTCCGATTGTATCATCATTGTTCGCCGAAATGGTTCCAACCTGGGCAATTTCCTTCTGGTCCTTGGTGGGCTTAGAAAGCTTGCTGAGTTCATCGACAACGATGGCCACCGCCTTGTCGATACCCCGTTTGACATCCATGGGATTGCTTCCCGCCGCCACTGCCTTGACGCCTTCACGATAAATCGCCTGGGCAAGGATGGTCGCCGTGGTGGTTCCGTCGCCGGCGACGTCACTCGTTCTGCTCGCCACTTCCTTCACCATCTGGGCGCCCATATTCTCGAACTTATCTTCCAGCTCAATTTCTTTCGCTACGGTGACACCGTCTTTTGTCACCGTGGGGGAACCATAGGTTCTATCGAGGATAACATTCCGTCCCTTCGGACCGAGTGTAACCTTCACCGCGTCCGCCAGTGCGTTTACACCGTTGAGGATTTTCTTCCTCGCTTGTTCGTCATATTGTAACTCTTTTGCTGCCATTAAAAGGTCCTCCTTCTTATGATCAATTTTTTACTTTTCAATAATTCCAAGGACATCTTCTTCCCTCATAATGAGGTACTCCACGTCGTCAATCTTGATATCCGTTCCGGCGTATTTGCTGAATAGAATTTTATTGCCCGCTTTCACGTCGAGGGGAATAACCTTTCCGTCTTCGGTTCTTCGCCCGCTACCCACAGCAATAACTTCACCCTGATAAGGTTTCTCTTTTGCCGTATCGGGAATAATGATGCCCCCCTTGGTCGTTGCTTCTTCTTCAAGACGCTTTACAATAATTCTGTCATGCAATGGCCTAACCTTCATCCTCTCCTGTCTCCTTTCATGCTCAATTATTTTTAATTCTCTCGTAAAAACTCCAAATTCAGACGGCTTTGTAAAAAGGCCGATATCAAGGCTTGCAAATCTCGAGGAATGAGTCGTACTTACGATACGCCGCAGTGACGAGAGATGCAGCGTAACGCAGAGATCGGACTTTTTACGGAGCCGTCATTTTTAATTCTTTGAAATGACATTCCCTTGATTGCATGCCCTCCATAATTGAAACTAAAATAAACATCAATTCTTTTCTGTCAAGGCGGGGTCTTATTTTTTTTCATGGTTCTTCTCCGATCCGGAGCAGGAAGAGGGACCGGTGACTACAGTGATCGCCTTATGGCGCGGCTGAACCTCTCAGCCGCGCGATGACTTAACGCTTCCCGATGTGCAATATGCCTTTCGTGATGTTGCACAGGTGATCATTCAGCCGTTCGATATCGGTCAGGACATCGGAATACACAAGCCCGGCATCACTGAAACATATTCCTTCCGCAAGGCGCTTCACATGGTTCATCTTATACTGTGCCGTCAGCTCATCGATTTCCCGCTCTATGTTCAGGGTTATGGTGGCGGCCTTGTGATCATCGTAAAGGATCGCCTTCTTGGTGTGTCTCATGAGGGTCTCCGTCTTATCGAAGAGCTTGTCGAGTTCCTGAAGAGCGGGGGGTGAATAGGTCAAATCGTGCTCGAATGTCCTTTGCGACAGGTTCACGATGTGCTCGCAGTAATCGGCCACTTTTTCAATATCATTCACGCTGTGGAGGAGTGCCGGCATGAGCCGCCGCTGCTTGTCCGTCAGTTCGGTCTGTGTCATTTCAACGATATACGACGTAATGCTTTTTTGCATCTCGTCGACCGATTCTTCATCAAATGATATCTCGTTTCTTAGTTTGTGGTTGTAGCTGACCGTACATTTCCGTGCCTTGTCAAGCATCTCGCCACAGATGTCAAGCATGACGACCATTTCTTTAATGACGGCCTGAACGGCCAGTTTCGGTGTTACAAACAATTTTTTATCGAGATGCTTTGCCTCCTTTTTCTCATAATCCTGTCCAGGTATCAGCTTATCCAGGAATGCTACAACTACCCGCACGAAAGGAAGAAGGATTATCGTACTTACCACATTGAATATGGTATGGGCATTAGCGATCTGGCGAGCTATATC
The DNA here is from genome assembly GCA_016936905.1 of Deltaproteobacteria bacterium. Lineage (GTDB taxonomy): Bacteria > Desulfobacterota > Syntrophia > Syntrophales > UBA6807 > DSDU01. Next base: position 22,611 of record JAFGWZ010000076.1, read on the forward strand.
CCCGGATATCATGGGAATATACGTCAGATAGAACGAGGCACACGGCAAGGCGACAGCAGTGGCGATAACGGTAAATAATATGTTCCCCAGAGCAAGCTTTCTGCTTGCCAGATTGCCGCCTATACTCGCCAGGATTGCCGTTACTCCCGTACCGATATTGGTTCCGAAGACAAGATAGAGCGACGAAGGAAAATCGAGAAGACCAACCGAAGCAAAGGCAATGATCATTCCCGTTGTCGTCGAACTGCTCTGTATCACCGCTGTAACAAGAAATCCCGTTAAAACCCCGAGGAGAGGCTCTTTGCCAAAGCTCAGAAAGGCATTTCTCGTCACCTCGTTATCTGCAAGGGGCTTGACGGCGGCGCTCATCATGGCAAGGCCGACGAAGAGGAATCCGAATCCCAGGATAGCAAGACCCCTGTTCTTGTTTTTATCCTTCCGGGCAACAAAGAAACCCACCACTCCCACAAAAACGAAAATCGGAGCAATTGTTGTCAGCTTGAACGCGACGAGCTGCGCCGTAATGGTCGTTCCCACATGGGCTCCGAGCATAATGGCTAATGCTCCGGTAAGCGTTATAAATCCCGCATTGAGAAATCCGATGATAATAACCGATGTGGCACTCGAACTTTGAATGATGGCGGTAACGATGACGCCTACAAGGGTTGCCCTGAGCTTATTGGAGGTCATCATGTCAAGCATGGTCTTGAGCAACGTCAGGGAGAGCTTCCTCAACGAATCACTCAGAAGGTACATGCCGTAGATGAAGAGGCCGAGACCTCCAATAACTCCTAAAAGGATTTTGTATTCCATGGAACAACAACCGCAGGAATCTCCGCCATGGGGGCACCGGCCAGCCACGGTGGCATAATTCCCGAACAAAAACAAGCTCTTGATGATATCAAAGAGTTACCCTTTACAACCGGGCACCATTGATATCAGACAATGCAAGGACACGTCAATCCTAAAGTCACCGGACATGGTAAAAGGGGGCGGAAGGCGATTACAGGCGCAAGGTGAAGGGCGCAGGGCTAAGGAAAAAACAAATACATTCAGACAACAGTCTAGACGATAAACTCCTTTTTGCCTTGGGCATCGAGCCCTTCGCCTTGGCCTCTTTATCGTGGACCGTGAATCATGAATTCGGACAACCAATACTTAAGCAAGCGAAGAACTCAAGACGAAAGGCGGGCTGAAAATCGGCAGATTAAAAGATCGCGTCGATCATTTCTTTAAGGTTACTTATCCTGACAAGTGATATATCTGCCTTCCGAAACGTTTCGCCCGAGTCGATCTTCGGGACAACGCAGCGGGTAAACCCCATTCTGGCGGCTTCCCTGATCCGCGCGTCCATCCGGTTGATGCCCCTCACTTCCCCGGTCAGGCCTACTTCTCCGCAGACGACGGTACCCTCGTCGATGGGTCTTCCGAGAAAGCTTGACGCGACAGCCGACACAATTCCCAGGTCGACCGCCGGCTCGTTCAGCCTGACCCCGCCGGCGACATTAATAAAGATATCGTAATTCACCAAGTGCAGGCCACACACCTTGTCGAGAACCGCCGACAGCAACGAGACCCGGTTGTGGTCAACGCCGATGGTGGTCCGCCGGGGCATCCCGAAATTCGTTTCACTCACCAGTGACTGGATCTCCACCATGATCGGCCTCGTCCCCTCCATGCTGGGCACGACGACCGAGCCGGGAGCGCTTTTGGGCCGTTCCGAGAGAAACAGCGCCGAGGGATTGGAAACCTCGATAAGGCCGTTGTCCCGCATCTCGAAGACGCCGATTTCGTTCGTCGGTCCGTATCGGTTCTTCACCCCCCTGATAATCCGGAAGGAATGGCCTGAATCGCCCTGAAAATAGAGGACTGCATCGACCATGTGCTCCAGGACCTTGGGCCCGGCAATCGCGCCGTCCTTGGTCACGTGGCCGATAAGGAAAACAGGGATACCCGTCTTTTTCGACATCAGGATGAGTTGTTCCGACGATTCCCGGACCTGGCCGACACTGCCCGGCGCCGATGAGAGCCTCGACGTGTACATGGTCTGTATGGAATCGATGACCATGACGTCCGGCCTGATCACCTCGATCTGCCTGAGAATCGCGTCGAGGGATGTATCCACGTAGATCACGAGCCTGTCCGACGAGGCACCGATTCGCTGCCCCCGTAATTTTATCTGCCGCGCCGATTCTTCGCCGGACACATAGAGGGCGTTCAGGCCGCGGCGGGCGAGACGCTCCACTATCTGAAGAAGCAGCGTCGATTTCCCGATGCCTGGATCTCCCCCGACAAGAATAGTCGACCCTTTGACGATTCCGCCGCCAAGGACGTGGTCCACTTCCGCCATGCCGACGATGATCCTCTCCCGGTCATCCATCGTTATGGCGCTGATGGGAA